>JAFZPK010000146.1 GCA_017552515.1 Deltaproteobacteria bacterium
GACGCTGATGCGGATGCTGATGCGGACGCCGACGCTGATGCTGATGCGGACGCTGATGCTGATGCGGATGCTGACGCCGATGCGGATGCTGACGCCGACGCTGATGCGGATGCTGATGCGGACGCCGACGCTGATGCTGACGCCGACGCGGATGCTGATGCGGACGCTGATGCTGATGCTGATGCTGACGCGGATGCGGATGCCGATGCGGACGCTGACGCCGATGCGGATGCTGATGCCGATGCGGATGCTGATGCGGATGCCGATGCTGATGCCGACGCCGATGCGGATGCTGACACCGATGCTGACGCTGACGCTGACGCGGATGCCGATGCCGATGCCGACAGCGATGCCGATGCCGATGACGATGACGATGACATCTTTGCCGCGAATACTGACGTTACTTTAATGTCTGGAAGGCAGAGAGTCGCGTATGATCAATATGGCTCTGGCCCTTACAGCATAAAGACGGTGACCAATTTTGAACTTGGTATCGACGAAATTGTCTTTCCTAACAATTCCGTGGCTGATTTGGCTGACTTTGGTGACACGGGAGATCCAACCCTGACAATATCCTCCGTAACAAAGGGGGTAGTGACATTCGGTGGTTCTAACGCTGAGACTGCATCAGTTGAGCAGAAAATAGCAGCGATCCTTACTGCAATGGGTGATAACAACAAGAATGCCGGATTTGTACAAGGAGATGATTCCTATATCCTCGAAGGAAACGGCACTCCAGGTCCACAGGAGGGAGAGGATGGAGACATCGTTGTAAAACTTGCGAACGTAACAATTCTGGATCTTAGCGCCGTTGTCTTTGAGGACAAGGACGAGGACGAGTTCATGTTCATGAATAGTCTTCTCTACGGTGATGCTGGCAACGACATTGATGACGCTGCAGACGCTGACACCGATGCGGATGCCGATGCCGACGATGACAGCGATTTCGATAACGTGATTCAGGGCCACTCGGGGGACGATACACTGTACGGTGGTGACGACGATGATCTGATCTCGGGCGAGGAGGGTGATGACGAACTGTACGGCGGTGCGGGTGACGACACGCTTGATGGCGGAGCGGACGCAGACAGCATCCATGGCGACAGCGGGAACGACATTATCCTGCTTGATGCAAACGACATTGTGGTGGATGGCGGCGAGGGAATCGACTTCCTGATTGGAGAAGGCTCCATCGACGCGCTTCTGAAGGGCCTTTCCGGCACAGCCTCCATCCGGAACATGGAGGCGGCCATCGAGAGTTCCGTACTGGATGCCGACAGGATGATCCAGCTCGCGGCGGAACTGCTCGGACGCAGCGGCGATGCCGGCAAAATCACCGCGGACAACCTGACAGGCGCCGGCTGGACGCAGGATGAAGGCTTTGCCGGGGAAGGCTATGTCCAGTACACGCATGCCGACGAGGACAGCGGTATTCAGGATGGCGTGGTGATCATCGTCATGGATTGCTATGCCTAAAGGCGGCTGCGTCTTTTTGTTGACGGCCATTGCCCGGCAAGGGTGTTATGCCTGGGCCTGCAAGGGAAACTTTTGAAGGAGAGCGACGCCGATGGAACTGGAATTCTTTCTGAACAGGTTGCCGGATATAACAGCCCTGGTCGTGGGCGATCTGATGCTGGACGAGTATCTGTGGGGCGAGGCGGGCCGGATCTCGCCGGAAGCTCCGGTGCCGGTGGTGAACATCCTGCGCGAGGAGCTGCGGCTGGGGGGCGCGGGCAACGTCGTCAACAACCTGCGGACGCTGGGCGTGGACGTTGAGGTGGCGGGCGCGGTTGGAGAGGATGCCGACGGCCTCCGCCTGCGGGAGCGGCTTTTGGCCCTGGGCGGGACGGATACGGGCGTGGTGACGGTTCCGGGACGCTGTACCGGCCGCAAGACCCGTGTTTTGGCCGATCACCAGCAAATGCTGCGGGTGGATCGTGAGAGCGTGGTTCCAATTCCGGAAGCGGCGGAGGAGCAGTTGCTGGGTTTTTTGCAGGAACGTCTGCAGCACTGCCAGGTCTTGCTGCTGTCGGACTACGGCAAGGGCGTGCTGACGAAAAACGTGCTGACATCAGCCATTCGGATGGCGCGTGAGGCCGGAAAACCGGTGCTGGTGGATCCAAAAGGGGGCGATTTTGGCAAGTACCGTGGCGCAACGCTTCTGACGCCCAACCGCAAGGAACTGATGCAGGCGGTAGGCGGCTTGCCGGTCAGCGACGAAGCCTTACGTTCGGCTGGCCGCAAACTGACCGCCGAACTGGAACTGGAGGCGCTGGTACTGACGCGCTCCGAGGAAGGCATGACCATCTTTTTCCGGAGTGGCGGCGAGCTGGATATCCCGACCCAGGCGCTGGAGGTCTACGACGTTTCGGGCGCGGGCGATACGGTGCTGGCGGTGCTGGGTGCGGCGCTGGGCGCCGGGCTGGCGGTATCGGATGCGGCCTTTCTGGCCAATCTGGCGGCGGGCGTGGTGGTCGGCAAGGTGGGCACCTCCGTGGTGGCGCCGGAGGAATTGCGGGCTGCCGCGCGCAGGAGGTCGGGCGAGGAAGCCAAGATTGTGCCGCGTTCGGCGCTGCCTGCCATCAGGGAAACCGTGCATCACAGGGGGGGGCGGGTGGTTTTCACCAACGGCTGCTTCGATTTGCTCCATATTGGCCATG
This sequence comes from Deltaproteobacteria bacterium, assembly GCA_017552515.1. Classification (GTDB taxonomy): domain Bacteria; phylum Desulfobacterota; class Desulfuromonadia; order Desulfuromonadales; family JAAYDE01; genus RGIG7977. The sequence continues at coordinate 2,661 of JAFZPK010000146.1, forward strand.
TGCAATACCTGCAGCAGGCGCGGGGGCTGGGAGATGTGCTGGTTCTGGGACTCAACTCCGATGATTCGGTGCGGCGTCTGAAAGGCGCGTCCCGTCCGCTTATCAGTGCGGATGAACGCGCCCGGATTCTGGCGGCGCTGGGCTGTGTCGACTATGTGACGGTTTTCGACGAGGATACGCCGCTTGAGCTGATAGGGGCGCTTCGTCCCGACATTCTGGTGAAGGGCGGCGACTATACCGCGGAGCAGGTGGTGGGGCGCGATCTGGTGGAAAGCTACGGCGGCCGGGTGGCGATCATCCCCTTTGTGGCCGGTCATTCCACCACCGAGCTTATCAGGCGGATCCTGCGCAACGGAGAGGATCGGTCCGCAAAATCCTGACCTGTGTCTCTTCAAAGAAGCTTCAGGACAAGAGAAAGGCCCCTCGCCTAAAAGATGGACGCCAGCCGGGTGACGATCTGATCGTACTGCGCGGAAACCGCCTGGACAAGCAGCGTGAGCAGTTCCATACCGGCCTGCGGATAGTCGCGCAACAGGCGGGCGAAGTGTTCCCGATCCAGCATCAGAAGGACGCTTTCCTCCAGCGCAATTGCGGAAACAGCCTGGGATCCGCCGTCCAGAATATTGGCCGTTCCCAGCAGATTGCCGGCCGTTACGATGCCGGTGACGATTTCACGCCCCTTGAATTCACTTTCCCGTGAAAGCCTGATGGCGCCGGAGAGGATGAAAACCAGAGCCCGCGCGGGATCGCCTTCCTTCCAGAGCCACTCCTTTTTCCCAAGCCGCTCCTTCCTGAAAAAATCGTCGAAATCGAATTGCTCAAGCTTTTTCAGGGACTGAAGCCACTGCCCGACCGTTGCCGCCATGCGGAAATCTCCTTTTTCGTTTTGTCCGGGTATCGGGGAATACGCCGGATACGGGATGATACTCTTGTTTTTTATGTTCTTCATCCCGTATATAAAAAAACAACATTATCTGCAAAAAGCAAAAAAAGGGGGAACACTTATGGATGAGTTCAGGGATGGAACGGCGAAACAGCCGGAGGAGACGCCCTCCAACTTCGTTCGTGCCATTATTGACGGCGATTTGCAAAGCGGCAAGAACGGGGGGAAGGTTGTGACCCGTTTTCCTCCGGAGCCGAACGGCTATCTGCACATTGGCCACGCCAAATCGATCTGCCTCAATTTCGGTTTGGCCCGCGACTATCGCGGCGTTTGCCATCTGCGTTTCGATGACACCAATCCCGGCAAGGAAGATGTGGAGTACGAGGATTCGATTCAGGAAGATGTGCGCTGGCTGGGCTTCGACTGGGGCGATCATTTTTACCATGCCTCCGACTATTTCGAGAAACTTTACGAGTTTGCCTGCGAACTGATCCGTCAGGGCAAGGCCTACGTCTGTTCGCTGAACGCGGAAGAGATGCGCGAATATCGCGGCACGCTGACGCAGCCGGGCAAGGAAAGCCCCTATCGCAACCGCACGGTGGAGGAAAATCTCGATCTCTTCCAGAGGATGCGCGCAGGCGAATTTCCCGATGGCGCCCATGTACTGCGTGCCAAAATCGACATGGCTTCGCCCAACCTCAATATGCGGGATCCGGTGATCTACCGCATCCGTCACGAAAGTCACCACCGCACCGGCGATGCCTGGCCCATCTATCCCATGTATGATTTTACCCACTGCATTTCCGATGCGCTGGAGGGCATTACCCACTCGATCTGTACGCTGGAATTCGAGGACCATCGTCCCCTGTACGACTGGGTGCTCGATCAGCTGCCGGTACCCTGTCATCCGCAGCAAATAGAATTTGCCCGTCTCAACATCAACTATACGGTGTTGAGCAAGCGCAGGCTTATTGAACTGGTGACCGGCGGTTACGTCAGCGGCTGGGATGATCCGCGCATGCCGACCCTGAGCGGAATCCGGCGCCGCGGCTATACGCCGGCCGCCGTGCGCAACTTCTGCGAGCGGGTGGGCGTGGCCAAGCGCGACAGCTGCGTGGACATGGGCCTGCTGGAGTTCTGCCTGCGCGAGGATCTGGAAAAGAACGCTCCCAGAGCCATGGGGGTTCTGCGTCCTTTGAAACTGGTGATCATTGATTACCCGGAAGACAAGGTGGAGGAATTGGAGGCTCCCTGCCATCCGTCCGATGCCTCCATGGGGACGCGTACTGTGCCCTTTGCCCGCGAGCTGTACATTGAGCGGGACGATTTTATGGACGATCCGCCGCCCAAGTATTTCCGTCTGGCGCCGGGGCGGGAAGTGCGCCTGCGCTACGCCTATATCGTTCGCTGCGTGGAGGTGATCCACGATGATTCGGGCGAGGTGGTGGAACTGCGCTGCACCCATGATCCGGCCACGCTGAATGCCGCTCCCGCCGACGGCCGCAAGGTCAAGGGGATCATCCACTGGGTGGCGGCGCGCCACGCGCTGGACGCCCAGGTGCGCCTCTACGATCGGCTGTTCGATGTCGAGGATCCGTGCGCGGACAAGAGCGTCGACTACAAGACCCATCTCAATCCGCATTCGCTGGAAGTGCTGGATGGCTGCAAGGTGGAGCCCTCGTTGCGCGATGCCGCCAGCGGGCGTTGCTGGCAGTTCGAGCGGCTGGGCTACTTCTGCCCCGACAGCCGTGACAGCGCCCCCGGGCACCTGGTGTTCAACCGCGCGGTCACGCTGAAGGACAGCTGGGCCAAGATCGACAAGTCACGGAAATAACCGTGAAGCTCTCGCCGATGAAGGGTTGAAGGCCCGTTTCCCCGGTTCTACTCATGCTGCAGGCGGGCGACGATGACGTCGTCCGCCTCCGGAAACTCGTAGCCGGAAAGTTCCTCGGGGGTAACCCAGGCATGGGCGCTGACTTCGATATCCTCCATCCGCAGGCTGAGCGGGCGGCAGTTGTAGACCAGCAGCAGAATGGCTCCAGGTGGATAACGGTGATACACCACGGTGAAAATGTCGCCGACCTCGACCTGAAGCGCCAGCTCCTCATGGAGTTCGCGTTTCAGGCAGTCCTGGGGGGATTCGTCGTCCTCCAGCTTGCCGCCGGGAAATTCCCACTTGCCTCCATGGGCTTTGCCGTCCGGTCGGCGGGTGATAAGAATCCGTCCCTCGTGGCGCACCAGCGCCGCAGTTACAATGAGTGGCTTCACGATTTCCCAAATCTCCTTTTTGAGAATTTTTTTTCAAAGATTTTGTTGCTTCCCTCTTTGCTTTTTGGTGTAGGTCTGCCCCATGCGTACCGGAAACAGATCATGCGAAACCGGCAATGCCGACAGGAACCCCCGCGCTCTCCGCGCACTGTTTACGGCGGTGGCCGCGCGCTACGATTTTTTGAACCACTTGCTGTCGCTGGGGCTCGACTTCGGCTGGCGGCGGCGGGCAGTGGCGGCCCTGCGTCTCAAGGGAGAGGCGCCGCTGGTGCTGGATATGGCCTGCGGGACCGCGGACGTCGCGTTGGCTGTCGCCCGCCGTTTCCCTTGGGCAAGAATCGTGGCCGAAGATTTCACCTCCGCCATGCTGGAACGCGGTGCGGAGAAGATCCGCCGGCACGGCCTGCGCGCGCGGATCTTTCCGGTGCTGGCTTCCTGTGAGGCGATTCCGCATCCCGATCGGACCTTCAACGCGGCGATTATCGCCTTCGGCATCCGCAATGTCGAAAACCGCCCGAAAGGGCTTTCCGAACTTGTCCGTGTGCTCAAGCCGGGTGGACGGCTGGTGGTGCTGGAATTTTCGCCGCCGGGATGGCGTCTTCTTTGCCGCGCCTACTGCCGGTATGTGCTGCCTCTTGTGGCGGGGCGTTTTTCCAATCCTCATGCCTACCGCTATCTGGCGCGCTCAATTGAGGAGTTTCCGGATGATGCCCGTTTCCGCTCCCTGATGCGTGCTGCCGGTTGTGTCAAAATTGTGCAGAAGCGGCTTTTCCCCGGTCTGGTAACATTGCATGTCGGCCACAGGCCCCATCTTTAGGCTCCACTTTTTCATCAGGGGCTCTTTTTGCCCTGATTATTGATAACTTCACCCGGCGACCTGAAGATCTTGACAGGCAGATTCAGCAGGCGGTGGAAGATGCCCGCTGCCTTGCTGGAGATGGTGCGGGCCGGAACCAGGCTGGCGTGCGGGTCGGAAACGGGGCCGTCCACTTTGAAGAGCGCAAGAAGCAGGGACTGTTCCTTGCCGCCCAGGACCCAGCCGGCAATGGGGATGTTGTTGATGAGTTTGTCCACCGTTCCCAGGGGGCTAATGCCTACCGTGGCGTCGATTTTGTTGTGGACCAGGTCGGCCTTGCCGGTCATGGAGATCTTCATGGCTTCGCTGTCAATCAGCAGATCGTCGCTGGAAAGCACGCCGTTGTCCAGTTTGAGCGAAGCGGTCGTCGTGGTGAAGGGCATCCCTTCCTTTGCCATGTCGGGGAATCGCATTTTGAAGAGCTGGGAAACGTTCAGCAGCGAGAATACCTTCGAGATAATGTGAAACTGCTTGAGCACGCCGCGGTGGATTTCCCCGTGGAAACGCCCGCGGGAGGTTGGCAGAAAATTGGCATCCGCCGGGCATTCGAGCAGCATATCTCCCCGCAGACGTCCGGTGGCGATGCTGGAGAGGCGCAGCAGCTTTGTGCTGAGGGTTTCGGCGTCAAAATCTTCCAGATGGCTGGAAATGCGCAGTCGCGCCGGCCCCTTGGAATGCGGATCAATGAGGACCTGACCGATGCCGTAGCCCTGGCCGCAGTGCAGCGTTATCGGATGAATCACCACCAGTTTGTCGCGCAGATGCAGTTCTCCTTTGGCGTTCTGAAACGGCAGGCCGAGAATGGAACCTTTGGCGGCTGCTATTTCGATGGCGAGAGCAACATCCTTGTCGCCCGAATCCTCCTTGGGTTTGGGGTGTTTGGGGGCTCTCCAGAGATCGATGACCTCATCGATCACGGCGTTCTCCGAAACGATGCGAAGAAAGACTTCCGGTTTGCTGAAGTGGCGTACAAAACCGTTGACCGTGGCCTTTGTGCCCTGTTTGAGCGCAACGGAAATGTTTTCAAAGAGAATTTCGTCATCTTGAATGGCGAGAGCTCCATTCACATTGTACACGTAGTCCTGATCGGAACGGAACACCAGTTCGTCCGCGCGTGCCTTCGGGCTGGAAAGGCTGATACGCAGTTTGGGCTGCCTGAAATCTTTGAGCGTGGCGGAAGCGCGTATCGCCGAAGTGCCAATCCGTCCACTGAGCTCCCGGGCGCTTGCGCTGTCGGGAGTAAAATCAATCGTGCCGGAAATGTTGTTGAGATCCGCCAGCATGTCGATGATGTGCAGACCCGCCTTGTTCAGATGCAGTTTCCCTGAAAAAGCGGGCGGTTTTTTCGGGGTGACGCCCAGATCGATGTCGGCGCTTGCCTGCCCCTGAAGCCGGAAGCGCTGCAGCCGGGGTTCCAGTTTGACCAGGGAGGCAAGTTCCAGATCGGCAAGCTGCAGGCGCAGCCTGAAATCTTGCGGATTGGTCTTCTTTCCCGTGCCGGTGGCGTTGAGACGGAACATGCCGGCGTTCAGTTCGCCCCTGGTGAGCTTCCAGCTCTCCGGGCCGATGTCTCCTTCCAGAAACAGCTTTCCGAGAAGATCCAAACCATTTTTGACCAGGATTTCGCGGATGTCGGTTTTGAGCTGCAGGTGGGCGCCGTTGCTTTTTCCCCTCCA
>JAFZPK010000147.1 GCA_017552515.1 Deltaproteobacteria bacterium
AAGGTGCTGGCGGTGATCGGCGCCGCCCATCGTGACGGCATTGCCAGGCTTCTGGAAAACGGCTATCGCGGCGAGGATCTTGAGGCGCTTGAGCGCATTCCGGAAAAATCGCTGTTGACGAAGATAATTCCGTGGCTGATTCCTGCGGTGGTGCTTGTACTGTTTGTTGCGGGCTTTGCTTTTGGAGACTGGCACAAGGTCTCGGATGCCGTGGTTGTGTGGATTCTTGCCAATGGCCTGCTGGCCGCGTTGGGGGCGCTGATCGCGCTGGGGCATCCGCTGACGATCCTGTCGGCCTTTGTCGCCGCGCCCATTACCTCGCTCAACCCCATGATCGGCGCGGGATTCGTGACGGCGCTGGTTCAGGCGCTGGTCATGCCGCCCACGGTCGGCGACATGGAAACCGCGGGCGATGACATCACCACCTTGCGCGGTTGCTGGAAGAATCGCCTGCTCCGGCTCATACTGGTTTTCATCTTGCCTTCGGTGGGTTCTTCCATCGGTACTCTGTTTTCGTTTCACTGGCTGAAAGATCTGCTGTAAGGGCAACCTTGGGGAGCGGAATATGACGAGTAACAAACATTTTGAAGAAAGCGGTGCCGCCGCTTTGGACACGCAGCCTCTGCTCACTGACGGCACCTCCAAGCAGGAACCGGAACAGCGGGTGTTTCTGCTGCTCCAGGGGCCGCAGAGCCCGTTTTTCCGAAGGTTGGGAGATGCGCTGCAGCGGGCGGGAGCGCAGATCATCAAGGTTAACTTTTGCGGCGGCGACGTGTTCCTGTGGGCGCGGCGCGGTGCGCTTTCCTTCCGGAACTCGACAAGCGACTGGCCGTTTTGGGTCAGCAGTCTGATGCGGGAAAGGGGAGTCACGGATCTGCTGGCCTTCGGGATTTGGCGGCCGCTGCACTGGGAGGCGGCGCTTCTGGCAAAGCAAATGGGTGTTCGGGTTTTTTCAATGGAAGAAGGGTATTTGCGCCCCAACTACATCACTTTGGAAGAGGGCGGCAACAACGGCCGTTCGCTTTTGCCGCACCGGCCGGAGGATGTTTCCGCTATGGCGACTGCTGCTCCGGATCCTCCTGCGCCGCAGCAGGCCGACAATCCACTAATGACCCGTCTCTGGTACACCATCGGGAACTATCATGCCGGCAACATACTGCTTTACCCCAAATTTTTCCGTTACCGTACCCATCGTCCCTACGCCCTTGGCCAGGAACTTTGGGGCTGGGTGCCGCGCGTGCTGAAATATCCATGGCGTGAGCGCCGCTACCGGAGGCGCTGGAAAAGGTTTGTCGAGTCTGGCACTCCCTACTTTCTGTTTCCCCTGCAGCTGGATGCCGATTCCCAGGTGCGGCTCCACTCGCCGTTTAGCGGCATGCGCGAAGCCATTGGCGAGATTATCGCCTCGTTTGCGCGCTGGGCGGATCCGGAACTGCATCTGCTCGTCAAAGACCATCCCCTGGATAACGGCCTGATCGATTACCGGGGCTTCATCCGGAGTTTCGCCCGAGCCTGCGGCGTGGAAAGACGCGTTCATTTTCTGGATATCGGTCTGCTTGATTCCGTCCCTCGGGATATCGCCCGGTTCTTCCGTGTGGAAAAATACTTCCATTTCAAGAAGCATAACGAAGCGGCGGAGATGATCGAGAGAAGCCGGGGACTGGTCGTGCTCAACAGCACCATTGGCCTGGCCGCCCTGCAGCAGGGCAAACCGGTTTATTGCGTGGGACGCTCCATCTATGCCATGCCCGGTTTGGCCCAGAGTGAACCGTTCTGCCAGCTGAAGCATTTCTGGGCGAATCCCGCAGAGCCCGATCAGAGGCTGCTGGAAGATTTTATCAAGGTTGTCAAAACCCGGGCACTGGCGAACGGTAATTTCTACAGCCGTGAGGGGATTGCCCAGGCGGTACACCATTCCCTGGAGCGTTTGGGTATGCTTCAAACGCCGCAGGAAGAGCCTCGAAAGGCTTGTGACTGATCTGCCAGGCAGGAAAGCAGGAGTGTGCGCAGCTCCTGCGGTGCAATGCGCTGCGGGAGAGAGGTGGGGATGCGGTTTTGGGGCCAGAGGAACCAGCGGGTATCCAGCGAATTTTTGCTTTCCGGGCGGCGTGGCAGGCTGGGCAGATGATCGCCGTAGAGACAGAAGACCAGTTCCCGTCGCAAGGAGGTGACGCTCTCCAGCACCGTGCCCACGCCCCGATCCAGGCTGTGCAGGTGGCGGATATAACAGGCAAGCGGCGAGGCGCTTTTCCATGAAGTTTCCGGAAAGCGTCCCGTAAGCCAGGGACCGTGCGCTTCCATGGTTATGACGAACAGAAACATCGGTTGTTCCGCTTCCCGCAGCAGTTGCAGGGCCCGCTTCAACAGGGCGGCATCGCTTACATAGGGGCCATTTCTCTCCTCGTCCTTGAAGAAACGTTCATCCAGAAGACAGTCAAAGCCCAGATTTTTCATGACCAAATCCCGCCGGAAGAAGCGGATGTCGTGCGGGTGCAGACAGAAGGTCTTGTAGCCCAGGGCGCGCGCGTCGTGGGCAAGCGAGGGCAGCACGCGGCGGGCGGCAAGCCGGTAGGGATCAAAACCGTCGGTTTCCAGCGCGTCGATGGAGATGCCGGTAAGCGCGGCAAATTCCGTGCGCATGGTGTTGGCGCCGCTCCAGCGCAGGGCCAGTGCTCCACCGGCTCCCTGACGCTCTGCCCGGTCAATGTGGGGCAGGGGGTGCTCCTCTCCGGTGAAGGGGCTTAAAGGACCGAAAGACTCCGCCTGCACCAGCAGCAGGTGCGGCAGGGATTCTCCGGCACGGGGAGCTGCGGCCGTCTGCCGTTTTGGCTGTGGAAAAGGCAAAACCGTATGGTTTCGCCGCGCCTGATGAAGGGTGTGGAGAAACATCGCGCCCAGCGGCGTGTACCGTGCCGCGTCGCCACAGGGGGAAAAGCTTAAGGGGAAGTGCTTCAAAATATGACCGCTCATGCTGTCGAACGGCCGGCATGTCAGTAGAACCAGACACAGCCATGGGACCAGGGCCAGTGCGGCGGCAAGCAGGCGGGCGGCTCCGGAAAGCGGCGCGGGTGGCTCCAGCAGGAAAAAGATCGCCAGTCCTGCGGCCCCGGCCAGTGCCAGCAGCAACACATGTCCCGGAATGTGATCGAAGTACAGATGAGGGAAACGCAGGGCGCTTCCTGTCATGAGGATGTCGGAAAAGAGGAGCGGTTCCCCGAGGATGGCCAGTTTGAGCGCGTTGGCGCGCCACAGCGCAAGGCAGAGGGCTGTTGCCGCAAGGCCGGAAAACCACGGGCGCGCCGAGAGCGCCAGCAGCGCTGCATAGAACGACAGGGCCAGAAGGAGCGCAGCCATGCAGCCCAGCGACAGACAGGTTTTTTCGCCGGGAAGCCGTCGCGCGGCCTCGCCGTTGGTCAGCAGCGCGCAGAGCACGGCGAGGCATCCATTCAGGAAAATGATGCTCACTTTGCCAGCGCTTCTTGCAGCGCAATGGCCAGCTGGGCAGGGCAGGAAGTGGTGCCGGCGCTGTCACAGCGGACATCCTTGAGCAGTTCGATGACTTCTTTCGCATCGCGGCCAGCGACCAGTTTCGATATGCCGCGCAGGTTGCCGCTGCATCCGCCGGTAAAATGCACCTTGTTGATGGTGCGCCCCTCCAGCTCCACCTGAATCTTCTGGGAACAGGTTCCCCTGGTTTGATATTCGTAAACCGCCATGATTTTCAAAGCCTCCTTAGATGGTCGATAAATTGCAATGCCTTTTCTCTCCATAACAGACAGGCGGCTCAAATCACAGGGATCTGAACCGCCCGCCGGTTTTTATCTGTCCCCCGGTTTTAACCGGGAAACATCTTTTTATCTCAAATTATAGAATACCTTGCGTCCGTTGAAGACGGCGGTTTCGCCCAGCATGTCCTCAATGCGCAGCAGCTGGTTGTACTTGCAGATGCGGTCGGTGCGGCAC
>JAFZPK010000148.1 GCA_017552515.1 Deltaproteobacteria bacterium
CCCCGGAGGCGTAAACAGCCCTGTCCGCGCTTTCAAGGCGGTCGGCGGTACTCCCCTGTTTTTCCAACGCGGCGAAGGCGCCTGCCTCTTTGACGAAGATGGCAAAAAATATGTGGATTTTGTCTGCTCCTGGGGACCGCTGATTCTGGGGTACGGACATCCGCAGATCCTTGAGGCAATTGATGTGGCCATGCGTCATGGCACATCCTTCGGTGCGCCCTGCGCCAATGAAATCCAGCTGGCCAGGCATATCCAGGACGGATTCCCGCATATGGAAAAAATGCGCATGGTTTCCTCGGGGACCGAAGCCGCCATGACCGCCATCAGGCTGGCAAGAGCCTTTACCGGCCGGGACATGATTATCAAATTTGCGGGATGTTATCATGGGCACAGCGACTCCCTGCTGGTCAAGGCGGGAAGTGGTGCGGGCACATTGGGCATTCCGGCTTCCGCCGGAGTGCCGGAAGCGCTGGCGCAACTGACGCTCACCGCCACATATAACGACAGTGCAAGCGTGAAAAGGCTGGTAGCGGCTCATCCGGGGAAAATTGCCGGCATCATCGTGGAGCCAGTCGCCGGCAACATGGGCTGTGTTCCGCCAGATCCCCAGTTTCTGGCGGCACTCCGGGAAATCTGCTCTCTCAACGGCATGGTCCTGATCATGGACGAGGTCATTACCGGTTTTCGGCTTGCCCGGGGCGGAGCCCAGGAAATTTATGGCATTAACGGCGATCTGGTCTGTTTGGGAAAGATCGTCGGGGGCGGAATGCCGGTCGGCGTTGTGGGCGGCAGGCAGGAAATCATGGAACTGCTGGCTCCGGAAGGACCGGTCTATCAGGCAGGAACGCTCTCCGGAAATCCGGTGGCCATGGCCGCCGGCGCCGCAACGCTGAACCTTTTGGCACAAGCCGGTTTTTATCAGGAGCTGGAACAAAAAGGCGCCTACCTGGAAAGCCTCCTGGCTCCGGTACTCCATAAATATGCCGGCAGGCTCTGCTTCCAGCGCTGCGGCTCCATGTTCTGTCTCTTTTTCCACAAAGGGCCGATAACCTGTTTTGAACAGGCACTGCAATGTGATACAGCGACCTTCGCCCGTTTCTTTCATGCCATGCTGAAACGCGGCATCTACCTTCCCCCGGCGCAGTTTGAAACCTGTTTTCTGAGCGCGGCTCATACCACACAGGACCTGGAGCACATGGCGGAAGCAGTCACGGAAGTCCTTGGGGAAATCATGGGATAATCAAGCGTTTTTCCTAACAAATCCCATACCTTTCCCGAAAGGAAACGGGCCAAAAAGCAATTGACAGCAACACGCTGCGCATGGTATTGAGAAAGGTAATCTGTCAAAAGATAATCCCAAGTAAAATAAGAGGTTTTTGATTTAAATGGGAGAAAATCGGCGGCAGCTTTTTCGGTGTTTGGGTTTCGCGTCAAGTTTGGGTATTGCGCTGGTTTTGTCGATAGTCATCGGAGTTGGCGCCGGATATTATATCGACAAATGGCTGGATTGCTCCCCGTGGGGCGTGATGATTTGCATGTTTTGCGGCATTATAGCGGGATTCGAAAATATTTACGTCATTTCCCGCCGGGCCCTTGAACAAATGGAACAGGCGGATAAATCCGACGATCTTTCAGATGGACAATCAAAGCCGTGAAACTTTCGGGCGTGACAAGGATACTCTCGAAACGGAGTTGCTTGCGGCGGCAATAGATCGGCAAAGCATCATTCTCTGGCTGCTGGCCAGCGGCGCAAGTGTGTGGTGGAGATCTTTGGCAATAACGGGCGGTGTTTTTATCGGCGGTTTCATCTCCATCGCCAGTTACTGGTGGCTCTGCGCGACATTGAAGGAAATGCTGCGGAAATCGTCAAAAGTTTCCATAAGCCGATGCGCAGGGTCTTATGCTTTACGCGCGGTATGTATTCTTGGGGCGCTTTTTGTTTCGATTGTCATTATAAAGTGCAATGTCTTTGCGTTGAGTGTTGGCCTGTCAACAGTCATCGTCAGCATCACGATTGAAGTCTTCAAATATATTGTTAACGATCTTATCAACTCATACAGGCAGGGAGGATAGCTGTGGTTCATCCGTTTCTCGTATTTGAGTGGCTGGCAAATCAGATTCACATTAATCTCGGACCGCATGTCATCTACGGATGGCTGATTGCGATCCTGCTGATTGTTCTGGCATGGCGCGCCACCAGAAATCTGACCGAAAGCGCGCCTTCCGGTTTGCAGAACTTCATGGAGGTTGTCATTGAAGGTCTGGAAAAATTTATTGAAGAGAATGCCGGCCCAAAAGGAAAGGAGTATTTCCCGCTCTTCGCGACACTGGCGCTGTTCATTCTGTCGTGCAACCTGATCGCCCTGGTTCCCGGCTGCTATCCCCCCACCGCCAACGTCAATACCAATCTGGCCATGGCCCTGACAGTGTTCGGCGCCACCCACTACATTGGCATCAAGGAGCATGGCTTCAAGTACATCAAACATTTCATGGGACCGGTTCTGCCGCTTGCTCCGCTGATCTTCATCATTGAGGTCATCAGCCACATCGCCCGGCCGATCTCCCTGACCTTGCGTCTTTTCGGCAATATGTACGGTCACGAGATGGTGCTGATGGTTTTCCTGGCGCTGGTTCCCCTGTTCGTTCCGTTGCCCATGATGCTTATGGGAATTATGGTGGCCTTTATTCAAACGTTTGTTTTCACGCTTCTGTCCATCATTTATATTTCGGGAGCCATTGAGGAAGCGCATTAACCATTAACAATCAATTTTTGAGTCCTATTCCGTTTAGGATATAAACCCAAGATCAAAAGGAGAACAGAAGATGAGTTACTTTACGTGGTGCATCATTGTGGCAGGTTTCAGCACGGCAATTGCTACCCTGGGTTGCGGTATTGGTCAGGGCATTGGCGTTTACAAAGCGGTTGAGGGCATCTCCCGCAATCCTGGCGCCGGTACGAAAATCATGGTCAGCATGGCCATCGGTCTGGCCTTTATCGAAGCACTGGCCATCTACGTATTCGTTGTCGCGATGATCACCTTGATGGCGAATCCCTTCACCCAAATCGTCGTCGGCAAATAATCGAATCCCGACCGGAAACACGAGAAGGCCAGTCATTCAGACTGGCCTTTTTCTTTCATTCATTTTCATTTTTTAGGGAATTTGACCAAAACCGGAGGAGGACCGTATAAAAATGTCCGATAAACGTTCAAATTTCAAGTGGCATTGCCGCCGCATGGGCGGAACCGATCAGGTCACCCTGACCACCATGGAGGAGCTGCGCCATCTGCGCGAGCTCGACCCCAAACTGTGGGGCGCCCTAAGCTGCCCCGCCACCGGCATCGAATTCGACCAACGCACCATAGCGCTACTTGATGCGGATGGAGACGGCCGCATCCGCATGCCCGAAGTGCTGGACGCTGTAGAATGGCTCTGCGCACGCATCAACGATACCGCCAATATCACCGGTGAGCCTGCCTACGTGCCGTTGTCCGTCATTGACACAACCAACGAGCAGGGGCAACGTCTCCTCACGACCGCCAACACCGTGCTTGGCCACCTGGGGCGGAAAGAGGCGACCTGCATCTCCCCGGAAGACGTGAAAACCGCCATGGAAGGCGCCGCAGAACAAACATTGAACGGCGATGGCATTCTCCCTCCGCTGCCCGGACTGGATGATGACGTACGCGCCTTCATCAAGGCTGGACTGGACATCGTCGGCGGCACCCGCGACGCGAGCGGGAAAGCCGGCCTGTCCACCACGCTGGCCGAAGCGCTGGTGCAGGAGCTGCAGGCTTGGCAGCGCTGGCAGGAACAGGTTCAGGCGGCGCCGCATCCCGTGGAAAACACGGCCGAAGCCTGGGCGCTCCTGGAAGAGATCCGCGACAAGGTGGACGACTATTTCCTGCGCTGCAGCCTGGCCGCCTTTGCGCCCCATGCCGAAGCGCCGCTCAACGCCGACGAGCGTCTGCTGGCCGCGACCGACAAACCGGATATCGACAGGGACATCATCACGACCCTGCCACTGGCACGTATTGCTACAGACGCCGATCTTCCTCTGGGCGGCGGCTCCAATTCAATCTGGCGGGATCGCGTACTGCGCAATCTCCCTCTGAGCGGCGGTCTCAATCCGATCTGGCGGGATCGCGTCCTGCGCTTTGTCGAACTGATGAAACCACTGCTGAGTTCAACGGAGAGCCTGTCTCCCGCCGACTGGAAAACTGTCCAGGAAGCTCTGGCTCCCTACGGTGAAGCGCTGGCCGCGCGTCCTGAGGTTGGCGTTTACGAGGAAGGCGCCTTCGCCCCGCCCGAAAACCCGGCTGCGGCCATCGATGCCCTCGGCGCGGACGCCATCCATCACCTGCTTGCGGATGGCGCGCAGGCCCGTTTCAACGAGCTCTGTGCCAAAGATCTGTCCAGCGCGTCGGCCGCCGAAGACATCGCCGAACTGGAGAAGCTGGTGCTCTACTACTGCCACCTGCACCGCCTCCTCATGAACTTCGTCTCCTTCCACGACTTCTACAGCCTGCGCAAGGACGTCACCTTCCGCGCCGGTACCCTGTACATAGATGGCCGCTCCTGCCAGCTCTGCGTTCCGGTCGAGGACCGGGCAAGCCACAGCAAGATGGCCAGCATGAGCCAGCTGTGCCTGCTCTACTGCGACTGCACCCGCCGCGGAGAAGGAGACGGCCCGGGGAAACGCAGCATTATGGCGGCGCTGACCGCCGGTAATGACGACGTGCTGGTCGAAGGGCGCAACGGTGTTTTCGTGGACAATACCGGCCAGGACTGGGATGCGACCCTGACCCAGATCGTTCACAATCCCATCGACTTCCGGCAGGCGGTCTGGTCCCCCTACAAACGGCTCAGCCAGATGGTCAAAGATCAGGTTGCCAAATTTGCGGCCAACAAAAACGCCGCGCTTGCGGCAGCCAAAGCCCCGGCGCCAGGAGACGCAGCAGCTCCCAAACCGGCGGGGCAGCCCTTTGACATGGGCAAGAGCGTCGGCATCTTCGCCGCCGTCGGGATCGCACTGGGCGCCATTGGCACCGCGGTAGGCAGCATTACCCAGGCGCTCTTCTCCCTGTCCTGGTGGCAGTTCCCCCTGCTGTTCCTGGGACTTTTCTCCGCTGTTTCCGGTCCTTCCGTATTCTCGGCCTGGCGCAAGTGCAGCAACCGCACACTGGGACCGATACTGGAGGCATCGGGATGGGCCGTCAACACGCAGCTGCCCATCACCCCGAAACTGGGCAACGCGTTGACCGACATTGCCGAACCGCCGCGCAACATCGAGCGGCAGTCGAAACTGGATCCCTTTGAGCTGAAAAAACGGCATGGCGGACGCTGGTTCCTCCTGCTTGTGCTGCTGGCGGCGCTGGCCGCAGGCGGCTGGCTCTGGAAAAGCGGGCAGTGGGAGACATTGAAAGCGAAACTGCCGGCGGTGTTCCAGAAGCAGGCCGCGAAACCGGCGGAAAAAGCGGCAGATGCAAAGAAGAAGGATGCGGCAGCCAAGGCGGAATCCGCTCCGGAAGATGTGAAAAAGGCAGCCGACAGTGCCGCAGAAAAGGTGGCGGCGCCTTCGCAGAAGGAAAAAACTCAGGCCGCAAAGCGCTGAACAAAAGATCGTCTTCTTTTGGATGTCAGAAAATGTATGAAAAGGGGGATGCCGTACGGCATTCCCCTTTGTTTGTCCAACAGTCACAACAATCGTTTAAGAAAAGCTATGGTTTCGAATCCGTATCCGGCTCTGTCTCTTTTTCCGGATCCGGTTCTTTCGGGGAAGGAGCCGTGGCAAGAGCGGCCAAAAGCTCCGGAGTGGCCTTGTTCTCTCCCGCAACCCGCACATTCAAATCCTGCTGCGGGAACGGAATTTCTATTTCTTCCCGTTCAAAACGCGCTGCGATCGCACGCCCAAGATCGCTTTTTACAAGATGAACGTGAGAGACATTGGCTATCCAGACCCGGAGTTCAAAATCGAGCGCACTGTCACCGAAGCCGGTAAATATCGCCAGCGGCGGTGGTGAGGCCAGCACTTCCGGATGATTCTTGCCAATCTCCTCCAGAATTTTGATGACACGGGCTATGTCTGTGCCATAGGCAACCCCGACCGTAATGGAACAACGGGCGGTACTGTTGGACAGCGTCCAGTTGACAAAAGGTTCCGACACGAGCTGGGAGTTGGGCACCACTATCTCCGAACGATCCAAAGATTCGACAATGGTGGAACGCAGACCAATCCGCCGCACTGTACCCCACTGCCCCTGGAGAACCACCACATCGCCCACGGTAATGGGCCGTTCAAACAGTAGAATCAATCCGCTGACAAAGTTGTTGACGATATTCTGCAAACCGAAACCGATACCGATACTGACCGCGCCAGCCAAAACCGCGAAATTTTTCAGGTCAATGCCAAAGATACTCATCGCCCAAAGGAAACCGAACGTAATCAGCCCATAGTGCACCATCTTTTTGATCAGATCGCGCATTCCCCGCTCCATCTTGCGTTTGGGAAACAGCTCTCTGTCCAGAAACAGCTGCATCAGTTCGGAAACCGTAAAGGACAAATAGATAAATAAAACCACCAGGAGTGCCTTCTTGACCGAAACCCTGATGGAGGCCACGGTGAAACTGAGATGCAAAACAGCGGCCCAGGCATCCGCCACCGTGTTTTGTCCCATCCAGCCTCTTAAAATATAGAGGATGGCGAAACCAATGATGACGACATGGGAAATAAAATGAAAACGCTGGTTAAGGTCGCGCCGCAGACTTTCAAAGAACATGGTCTTGGGCAATGGAAAATGGGTAAAGAGAAAAGTCAGTCCGCCATCCACCAGTTTGATCCCCAGAAACGCAAACAGAACGGTAAACAGGCTGACAATCGGCGTCAGCAGA
>JAFZPK010000149.1 GCA_017552515.1 Deltaproteobacteria bacterium
ACAACGACTTTCAAAGCTTTGTGGTGGCCGACATTCCGGGACTGATCGAGGGAGCCGCCGCGGGCAAAGGTCTGGGACACTACTTTTTACGCCAGATAGAACGTACCCGGGTTATCCTGCATCTGCTGGATCCTCTGGCAGGTGAGGATCATGACGCGCTCGCCGCCTTTGACGCCATCAACCGCGAGCTGGAAGCCTACGATCCGGAACTTTTGAAGAAGAAGCAGCTCGTGGTGCTGACCAAAATGGACGTGCCGGAAGCACGCCAGGAAGCGGAGCAGCTGGTCAAACGTTTCGAGGAGCGGCATTTGCCGGTTTTCAGGGTTTCCGCCGTCACCGGCGAGGGCATGACGCCGCTCATCCGGGAGGTAGGACGCTGTCTGGAAGCACTGGCATAAGCCAGAAGAATGGCTCCCCCCCAAAACACTTTTTTCCAAATACTTACGTAAGGGAGCGATCGCTGGACAGCAGTTTGACTATCCGCAGCAGATCCTCGTGGGAAAGATACTGTATTTCGATTTTTCCCCCATGCACCCGCGGTTTGATAGCCACCTCCGTTTTCAAAAGATCCTTGAGATGATTTGAAAATTCCGCAAAAGTTTCCTGGGGGAGACGTGAAACATGCCGGGCAGCCCGGTATTTTTTCGAAGCGATTTTTTTGACCAGCTGCTCGGTCTCCCGCACCGACAGTTCCCGGGCAAGCACCTCGTTTCTGGCCTCATGGATGTCGCCTTCGTCCTCCAGGCTCAGCAGGGCGCGGGCATGCCCCATGGACAAACGGGAAGCGACCACATCCTCCTGAATATCTTCCGGCAGTTTCAAAAGACGCAGCAGATTGGTCACGGTACTGCGCTGTTTGCCCACCTTCCGGGCAACGTCATCCTGCGAAAAATCGTAACGTTCCAGCAAAAAACTGTAGGCCCGGGCTTCCTCGATTGGATTCAGATCTTCCCGCTGCAAATTTTCGATCAGCGCCATTTCCAGAGAGCTCTGATCATCCACTTCCTCGACAACCACAGGAACTTCCTTCAGCCCGGCCTCCTGCGCCGCGCGCCAGCGGCGCTCACCCGCAACAATCTCGAAGCACCCGTCACTGTCGTCAAGCTTGCGCACAATCAGCGGCTGAATCACGCCCTTCTGTATCACGGAAGCGATCAGCTCCTCCAGTTTGCGCCGATCAAAGGACTTGCGCGGCTGATCGGCATTGGGACGCAATTTTTCCATCGGACACATGAAATATTTGCTGCTTTCGTCCTTCGTGTCCACCCCTTCTAGCAAGGCTCCAATGCCACGTCCGAGACCGGTTTTTTTGTTCATTGTTCTTTCCTGTCGAGTATTTCTTTGGCCAAATCAAGATACGATTTGGCGCCCTTGGATGAAATGTCATAGAGCAACACGGGCAGACCGTGGCTTGGTGCCTCCGAAAGCCGGACATTGCGCGGAATAACGGTCGTAAACACCTGTTTGTCAAAGAATCCCCGCAGTTCCTTTTCCACCTGCCGGGACAGATTGTTGCGGCCATCATACATGGTCAGCAAAATGCCGCATATCTTCAGATCCCGGTTGTAGGTGTTCCGGATGAGCCTGATAGTTTTCATCAGTCCGCTCAAGCCCTCCATGGCGTAATATTCGCACTGTACGGGAATAATGACGGCATGGGCGGCAATAAGGGCATTGATCGTCAGCAGCCCCATCGACGGCGGGCAGTCGATGATGACAAACTCATAGGTCTCTTGAAGCCCCTGCAGAGCGCCTTTTAAAATCTGTTCACGATTTTCCATTCCCACCAGTTCAATCTCGGCGCCAACCAGGCTGTCGCTGGAAGGCACCAGATCCAGACTGGGAAGAGGCGTTTTCACGATTATTTCGTCCAGCGAGATCTTTTCAAAAAAAATGTTGTAAATACTCTTGCTTATATCTTTTTTGTCAATTCCGACCCCGCTGCCGGCATTGGCCTGGGGATCGAGATCGATCAACAGGGTTTTTTTCTCGGCAACCGCCAGCGATGCCGCCAAATTGACTGCCGTGGTCGTTTTTCCCACCCCGCCCTTCTGATTGGCTATCGCGAAAATTTCCAGCATTTCTTTAAGTTCTCTTTTTTGGGTTCATCCGTCGTTGATAAAAGCCCCCGTTTCGGGGGAAAGCCACAAGCGGGCCTTGCCGCTACTTCCGAACCTGTCCTTCCCGCCGCTGGACATAGGCGTTGCGAATGAAAAGATAGGGATCAACCTCATCCTTTCGTATGCCTTCATACGTATCCTTGTCGAGCGAGATTTCATTGACCGCATCGGCGGCGCCAAGCGCCGTATTCTCCCACCAGTTCAGCAAATAGGTCTGAGGCTTGAGGAAAGTGTCCGCCACCCGGCCGATGCCATCACGCACACTGGAGGGTCCCAGAAACGGCAGCACCAGATAGCAACCATGCCCGACTCCATAGTTTCCCAATGTCTGCCCGAAATCCTCCGGGTCGAGCTTCCTGAAACCGTTTTCCGAAGCCGGATCGAGCAAACCGAACACGCCCACCGTACTGTTGAAGAAAAAACGGCCCAGTTCGTTGCCGGCCTTGTGAAACTTGAGCTGCAAGAGCGAATTGGCGAACCGCACCGGAGCGGCCAGATTGGAAAAAAAGTTGCCCACGGCGATTCGCCCGGGTTCCGGAACCACACGCCAGCCCCGCGCCACCGGTTTGGCGACATACATGTAGACCTTGTCGTTGAACCAAAACAACCCACGGTTGATCCGCTCCAGAGGATCGGCGATACGCACTTCCTGGCCGCTGTCGCCAAAAGGATCGTCCAATTCGCCGTCCAGCGCGGCCGGTTCGCCGGCAGCCCACAGCGGAGACGCTCCAACCCAGATCAGCAGCAGAAACAGCACGGCGAACCTTTTCATGTTTTTCCCCTATCAGTGCACAATCATTGCTTTTCAAAAATATACTTGCTCAGCAGCTCTTCCAGAATGACCGCCGACTCGGTTTCGGAAATTTTGCCACCCGGCTGGATCAGTTCGGGGGCTCCTCCCGGCGAGATATTAACATATTTGTCGCCGATAATGCCGGAGGTGCGAATGGAGGCGATGCTGTCCTCCTGAATCTGAACACCGGGCTGAATCGCCATTTTTATATGTGCCCGATAGCTGTCACGATCCAGGGTGATACTGGCAACACGCCCGATCTTGACACCGGCGATCTCGACCGCTGCGCCGGTTTTCAGACCAGAAACCGTCGTAAAATCGGCTTCAACCGTATAGGTATTGTCGTTGAACAGATTGAGATTTCCCAGTTTAATCGAGAGATAGGCGGCGCACAAGAAACCGGCCACCAAAAACATGCCCACAGCCATTTCCAGACTGAAGCGTTTCATATTTTCATCTCCTCCTGCCTGCTCCAATAAATGGGCCCCATCGTCTCCTCGACAAAGGCCCGTATCAGCGGATCCTGTGTCATCTGGAATTCCTCCGGCGGCAGGCAGCCATGAATGAGGCCGCCCGACACCAGGGCCACATAGTCTGCCAGTTTGAAAATTTTGGGTACATCGTGGCTCACAATCACCGCAGTATACCGCAGCTGTTTCTGGATACGGTGAAACAGCCGGTAAATTTCGTTGCTGCGGCTGACATCCAGCCCCGTCGTTGGTTCATCCAGAAAGACGATCTGTGGATCGAGGATCAGGGCCCGCGCCAGTCCCACCCGTTTCTTCATGCCGCCACTAAGTTGGGCCGGGTATTTGCCGCCGGCATCCTCCATATCCATCAGCGCCAGCTTTTCCATCACCCTGGAGCGGATCTCCTCTTCGGAGCAACGAGTCCTTTCCCGCAGCGGCAGGGCGATGTTGTCGAACACCGTCATGGAATCGAACAACGCCACATTCTGGAACAGAACACCGTAGTGCTTGCGGACTTCCTTCAGTTCCTCCTTGCCAATACGCGCCAGATCCCGCCCCAGCACCCGCACCTGACCGCGATCCGGCCTGAGCAGTCCCAGCATGTGCCTGAGCAGCACGCTTTTGCCCTGCCCGCTTCCGCCAACTATCACCATCGTGGTACCCTGCCGCACGGTCAAATTGACGCCGGAAAGCACCTGCTGGCCGTTAAAGGATTTGTACACATCGACGACTTCGATAACCGCATCGTTATCCATAGGGAAAAGGCCCCAAAAGTTTTACAGCAAAATGGCGCTGATCAGATAATCGCTCACCAAAATTGCTACCGACGAACAAACCACCGCGCTGGTCGTAATGCGGCTGACGCCTTCGGCGCCAAAACCGCCGGACCGTTCCAGATGCAAAAAGTAGCCCTTTCCGGCGGCAATCCAGATCAGCAGCACCCCGAACACCAGAGATTTGACAAAGCCCATATAAATATCCAGCCACACCACGCTGGCATACATTCCCTGAAAATAGGCGCCCTCGTTGACTCCAAACAGTCCCACACCCACCAGGCAGCCGCCGAAAATGCCGACAGTATCAAAAATGGCCGTCAGCAACGGCACCGAGATAATTCCAGCCACCAGTTTGGGCGCCATCAAAAAGCGGTGCGGATCAATGGCCATGCACTCCAGCGCGTCAATCTGCTCGGAAATGCGCATAATGCCTATTTCCGCGCAGATGGCCGAACCGGCCCGTCCCACAACCATCAACGCGGTCAGCACCGGCCCCAGTTCCCGCAGCAGGCTTAAGGCCACAGCCGCGCCCAGATACCCTTCCGAGCCGAATTTGCGCAGCGTGTAATAGCCCTGCAGCCCAAGCACCATGCCGGTAAAGGCTCCGGTGAACAGAATGACAAAGATGGAGCAGGCCCCAATAAAGTGGATCTGGCGGATGATGGGCCGCAGCTTGTAGGGCGGCGTCACGATGCTCGTCACCGTGCGCAGCAGAAAGAGGCCCATGCGCCCCAGCCGCTCCAGCTGGTACAGAACGGTATCCCCGATACGTTCAAAAAAATTGCCCATGTTTTCCCTACCGTCGCCTTTCCGCCATCAGCAGCACCGGAGCCGAGACACGATTCAGCATGGCGATCCTCATGGTCGTCCAGTCACGTGATTCCAGACCGGCAAACAAAGCGGCAACCGCCTCCGTTTCACTGCAACCGCCGGCATGGCCAACGTATCCCACCACTGCCAGCCGTCCTCCCGGAGCAAGTAATGCAAGAACCGCCTGCAAAGCAGTCAATGTGGTTTGCGCATGCGTTGTCACCCCCGGATCGCCCCCGGGCAAATAGCCCAAATTGGCAATCGCCGCCCGCAAGGGCCCTTCCACATAACTTGCAAGCTTTTCGTGGCCGGCTTCTATAAGGGCAATGCCTCCCCTGGAGCCATCTCACCCGCCGACCGCAAAGCCATGGCTGCGCAGCAGATTCTCCGTCTGCGCCAGGGCATCCCGTTGAATGTCGAAGGCAAAAAGCTCACCACCCGGCAATACCTGTTCCGCCAGAAAAAGCGTATCCCGGCCCCTGCCCGCGGTCAGATCCACGGCGCGATCCCCGGCAGCAAGCGTTTCCGCCAAAAAACGGTGTGCAAAGTCCACCATTCGCTCCATGGAGCCACCTCTTTGCTTTTGGGGTCTTCCATCCTTTCCGAAAAAACGCGCAAATGCTCCCCACCTGCCGTTTGGGAGAGCCATGCAGGCGAACAATTTCCGCAAATATTTAAGAATACCACAATCCCCCTGTCAAAAGAAGAGATTGCTTCCGCCCGAAATAGCATTTCGGGCATGAATTCCATCTTTTCAGGGAAAAAATTACAAAACTTATCACCATTTTTTCTTGTTTTCGGAAATCGCCTGCCCTACAATCGTTAGCACTCAGCAAAAGTGAGTGCTAACGACATCCAACGACAAGGAGACTGTTCATGACTGAAAAAGCTCTTTCCCTGGCGGTCGCTTCGGATACACTGGAATACTACATGCGTCAAATCAAGCAGTTCAAACTCCTGAGCCGGGAAGATGAACTGGAACTGGCCAACCGTTACCGCCGTTTTGGCGATCTGGAAGCAGCGCAGCGGCTCATCTGTTCCAATCTGCGTTTTGTTGTCAAAATCGCACATGAATACCGCGGTTACGGCATGAAAACTCTGGATCTGATCCAGGAAGGCAACATCGGCCTGATGATGGCGGTCAAAAAGTTCGATCCCTCCAAGGGGTTGCGGCTCATCTCCTATGCGGTCTGGTGGATCAAGGCCTATATCAATAACTTTGTCATCAGAAACTGGTCGCTGGTCAAGATCGGCACCACTCAGGCCCAGAAGAAACTGTTTTTCAAGCTGAACCAGGTGCAGCGGGCTTTCGAGAAACTGGGCGACGAATATCCCCAGCTGGAAACCGCCAAGGCGCTGGATGTTTCGGTGGAGGAAGTGGACGAAATGGAGCGGCGCCTCGGCGGCCGCGACACCTCCATAGATGTGCCGCTGACGGAGGACAGCGACTACACGCTGCTGGAAACCCTGCCCGATACCCGGGACAACCAGGAGGAGGAATACATCGAACGCGAGCGCGAGGCCACACTGACGATGAAGGTAAAGGATGCGTTGCAGCATCTCAACGATCGCGAGCGCACTATCATCACATCGCGCATCCTCGCCGAGCACCCGGTCACACTGCAGGAGCTGGCAGATCAGTACCAGGTCAGCCGCGAACGAATTCGCCAGCTGGAAAGCAATGCCCTGAAAAAGCTGAAGAGTGTGCTGGGAGCGGAAACTGCGCTGCTGACCGCCTAAAGTTCCGCGCCTTTCCGTTGACAGAAGCAAAGGAGCGCAGGTAGAGTGACGATTGTTGGTCAATTCGTCTTGCCGAGGTGGATATGAACCCGAAAATCATCGTGATTCTGGCTCTTGTGGCGCTTTGTTCCTGCACTTCATCCACAGATCGGGCCGCGCTCTCCACGGAAGATTACTTCATGCAGGCCGAGGATCTCATGGCGAGGGGCGAATACAAAAGGGCCATCGATTGCTGGCAGAAGGTGCTGGGGGCCTACCTCTCTCCCCAGCTCAACATGGTGGCGGAGCTGCAGATAGCCAAAGCCTACTACATGAGAAAACAGTATCCCGAAGCCGTTGCAACCTATGAGGATTTTCTGAAGCAGCACCCCAATTCCGGGCGTGTTCCGGAAGCAATGTACAATCTTGGGATGTCCTACTACCAGCAGCGATTGACCCCCGATCGGGATCAGACCGCCACGAAAAACGCTCTGATTACCTTCCAAAACCTCGTCAACATGTATCCCGACACGGTTTCGGCCAAGGACGGAGCGAAAATGATCCACTCGCTGCGCCAGGAACTCGCCGAGCACGAACTCTATGTCGGCAACTTCTATCTGCGTACCAAGAGCTACAAGGCGGCAATCGGCCGTTTTCGCGATCTTTTCTCCCTGTATCCCGACTTTGATCGCAAAGACGAAGTGTACTTTCTTATGGGCAAAGCCTATTACCTTGACGGCGATCTTTCCAGAACGGTCGAGACGTTCAACGCCATGTCCCACGACTATCCTTCGAGCCCCTACGTCTCCAAAGCGCAGGATTTCCTCGCCAGTAACCGTCTGGGAACGCCCAGGGAAGACGAAAAGCCCCTGTAAACCTCAAGACAGGGGCAGCGGCAATCCATCTTTTTCAAACCACCAGAGGCCTGCCACACATCACCTGACAAAAAACGGCAGGCCGAAGAATGCAACCGTACCATATACAAACAAAGGATTTTTGCATGCGTGATGTCTGGTTGTCAGCCTTGCGCCGAATCGTGGTCAAGGTGGGAAGCGGGGTTATTTCCTCGGAACATGGCCTGGATGGCTCGGTGATCGATGCGATTTCCGCAGACATTGGCGCATTGATGCGACGCGGGTATGAAGTTATTCTGGTTTCGTCGGGCGCGGTTGCGGCCGGGCGCGGCGCCCTGGGCCTGCATGAACGCCCCTCTTCCATCCCGCTGAAACAGGCCGCCGCCGCCATAGGCCAGAGCCAGCTGATGCGCCTCTACAAGCGGGCCTTCGCCGAAGAGGATTTCCATGTGGCCCAACTGCTGCTCACCCGCTCCGATCTTACCGATCGCAGGCGCTATCTCAACGCCCGCAACACCATCGCCACACTCCTGAACTACAGGGTCGTCCCGATCATCAACGAAAACGACACCGTGGCGGTGGAAGAGATCCGCTTTGGCGACAATGACAACCTTTCCTCCATGATTACCACGATGGTGGAAGCCCAGCTGCTGATTATCCTTTCGGACGTGGATGGCTTTTACGACAGTGACCCGCGTGTCAATCCGCAGGCCAAACGCTTTTCCCAGGTGGAACATATCGATCACGAGCTGGAAGCCCTGGCGGGCGATTCCGGCAGCGAGGTCGGCACCGGCGGAATGATTACCAAGCTGCAGGCCGCCAAACGCGCGGCGCTCTACGGCGTCGGCACGGTGATCGCCTACGGGCGCGCTCCGCACATCCTGCGGCGGGTGCTGGATGGAGAAGATGTCGGCACCTTCTTCCTGCCGGCGGAAGCACGGCTCAAGGCACGCAAGCACTGGATCGCCTTTACCAAAAAACCCTGCGGGCGAATTCTTCTGGATGACGGAGCGGTAACGGCCCTTCTCAGGCATGGCCGCAGCCTGCTGCCCTCGGGCATCTGTGGTGTGGAGGGACATTTTTCCCGTGGCGATGCCGTCAGCCTGTGCGATGCCAGGGGACGCGAAATAGCACGCGGCGTTACCGATTACGCCATGAGTGAAGTGCAGAGGATCATGGGGAAAAAGAGCACCGACATCCGGGAAATTCTGGGTTATTGCTATCACGAGGATGTGGTGCATCGCGACAACATGGTCATTGTGGAACAGGAAGAAAACAAAAAAAGAATTGAGGCGCCATAGTCGCGCAGGGCAAACGACACTCTTATTTTTTACCGGATAAAAAGGAAAAGCAATGGGTTCAACAGGAATGCGCCAGCTGGCGCTGGATGCGAAAAACGCCGCGAACATCACGGCGGCACTTTCAACAAAAATCAAGGACGAACTGCTGCTGCGAGTGGCAGAAGTTCTGGAAAAAGAACAGGAAACACTGATTGCGGCAAACCGGCTGGATCTGGAGGCCGCCCGCGCCAAAGCGATGGCGCCGGCCATGCTTGACCGCTTGACGCTTACCCCAAAGCGGGTGGCGGAAATGGCGCAGAGCCTGCGGGAAGTTGCGGCACTTCCCGATCCGGTGGGCGCCATGGAACGGACCTGGGTACGTCCCAATGGGCTGCGGGTCTCCAGAATGCGGATACCGTTGGGCGTTATCGGCATCATCTACGAGGCGCGTCCCAATGTGACCTCCGATGCCGCCGCACTCTGCCTGAAAAGCGGCAACGCCGTCATTCTGCGCGGCGGTTCCGAAGCCCTGCGCTCCAATACCGCCATCGGCGCACTGTTCCAGCGTGAGCTCAAGGCGCTGGGCATACCGGCGGCAGCCCTGCAGGTGCTGCCGAATGCGGACCGGCAGTGGGTGCTGGAGATGCTGAAAATGGACGACTGCATCGATCTGATCATTCCACGCGGAGGTGAAGGCCTGATCCGTTTTGTCACCGAAAACTCCACCGTGCCAGTGCTCAAGCACTACAAGGGCGTATGCCACACCTTTGTCGATGCCTCCGCGGATCTGGAAATGGCGGAAAATCTGTGCATCAACGCCAAGGTGCAGCGCCCCGGCGTCTGTAATGCCATGGAGACGCTGCTGGTGCATCGCGCCTGCGCGGATCGCTTTATTCCCCATATGGCCGCGGTGTTTGCCGCCCATGGCGTGGAGCTGCGCGGCTGCCCCACCGCCTGCGCACTTTCGGAAACCATCAAACCTGCGACTGAAGAGGACTGGGACAAAGAATACCTGGATCTCATACTGGCGGTACGGGTCGTGGACAATATTGAAGCAGCCATGGAACATATCCGGCTTCACGGTTCCGATCACACCGAGGTCATCGTCACCAACGACTACGTCAATGCCCAGCGCTTTGTGCGGGAGGTCAACTCCAGTACGGTGCTGGTGAACGCTTCATCGCGCTTTGCCGACGGCCACCAGCTCGGTTTGGGCGCGGAAATCGGCATTTCCACCACCAAACTGCACGCCTATGGTCCAATGGGGCTGGAAGATCTGACCGCGCGCAAGTTCGTCGTCTACGGAAACGGGCAGGTACGGGAATAACGCGATGAGGCTCGGCATCTTCGGCGGCACCTTCAATCCGGTTCATATCGCCCACCTGCGCATCGCCGAAGCCGCGCGCGAGTTCTGCGCGCTGGAAAAGGTCATGTTCCTGCCTGCCGCCATGCCCCCCCACAAAGCATCGGTCAGCGTTTCCTTCGCCGAGCGCTGCGCCATGACGCGGCTGGCCATCGCCGGCAACGCGGCTTTTGAGGTCAATCCGCTGGAAGGCGAGCGCGAGGGGCGCAGCTATTCGGTGGATACGCTGGAGCTTCTGCACAGGGCCCATCCCGGGGATGAATTTTTCTTTATCATCGGAATGGACTCCTGGCGGGAGCTGGAAACCTGGAAGGAATGGCCGCGGCTCTTCGAACTGGCGCATATTGTGGTAGCGCCGCGCCCAGGCTATCCGGCCCAAACCACAGATGCCGGATTTCTCCCGATTGCGGCTCAAAACTGGTTTTGTTATGATGAGGGAACGGGCGTCTGGCGGCACCGTTCGGGCAACCTGCTTATCCCGCTTGAAGAAATCATGCTGGACATCTCATCGTCACGGATCAGGGAACTGGCCGCCCAAAAGCTGTCGTTGCGCTATCTGGTGCCAGAGGGGGTACGTGGCTATATCGAACGGCGCCAGCTCTACCGGCGTGACGGTTGAGAGAGGGAAAACAGCCCGTTTTTTCAGACTTTTTGCAAGGAACATGAACATGATGGATTCCAGGGAATGCGCATGGTACTGCGCCGGTTACGCGTTGCAGAAGAAGGGATA
The DNA here is from genome assembly GCA_017552515.1 of Deltaproteobacteria bacterium. GTDB lineage: Bacteria > Desulfobacterota > Desulfuromonadia > Desulfuromonadales > JAAYDE01 > RGIG7977. The sequence goes on from JAFZPK010000149.1 coordinate 10,916, forward strand.
CGACATCCGGATCCTGAAAATCGCAGGCCTCTCCGATCTGGCGGACTATCTGGTGTTTGCCTCGGGTGATTCGGATCGGCAGGTTCAGGCCATCGCGGAGGCGGTGCGGATGGGACTCAAACGCAAAAAGCGTCCGGCCTTCGCGGTGGACGGCATGCGGGAAGGGCGCTGGGTGCTGCTTGATTACGGCGACGTCATGGTGCATGTTTTCCAAAAGGCGGTCCGCGAATTTTACGATCTGGAGGGAATGTGGAGCGAGGCTCCGGAACTGCCACTGCCGCCGGATTCCTGGTTTGAAGCCGCGGTTGCGCCCAAGCCGTGAAACTGAAGATCGTGGCGGTCGGAAAGCTCGCGTTTCCCTTCTACCGGGACGCGGTTGAGGAATACCTGCAGAGGGTGCGGCGCTACCGCCCCTGCGAGATTGTGGAGCTGCGCGAGGGCGCGGGCAAAAGCGGCACGCCTCAGCAGACGGTGGAACGCGAAGGAGAAGCCATCTTGGGGACGCTTTCACCCAAGGCCTTTCTGGTCGCCCTGGATGAACGGGGGCAAAGCCTTTCATCGCCGGAGCTGGCGCAATTTCTGGAACGGCGGATGCTTTCCGGCACGGAAGATGTGCTGGCTTTCGCCATCGGCGGAGCCTACGGCTTAAGCGCCGCGGTCAAGCAGCGTGCCAATTTTCTGCTTTCGCTTTCGGCACTGACCTTTCCGCACCAGATGGTGCGGCCGCTGCTTCTGGAGCAGCTGTACCGGGGCTTCACCATTATCCACCATGAACCCTATCACAATGGAGACGATTTTTCCGCCGGATACGGCGCGCAGCACCGCCCAACCGGTTCCGCACACGGCAGGAGGGGCTTCCCCGAAAGGAAAACGCTATGCTGATGCTGATGGTTTTGCTGCTGGCGATCATCGCCCTCATGATCCTCTACATCTACCTGTTCCACTTCAATCCCGAAGCGGTGGCCCTCATCTACTACTGGGACCATTCCATTTCCGGTTCGCTTGCGGTCTTCATTATCTGCAGCATCCTGGCCGGACTGCTGGCCGGGTTGCTGATCCATTTCCTCTTTTCCGCTTCCTACAAGGTCGCAAGCCTCAAAGTGAAAAGACGCGACCAGCGCAATCTGGAGACCAGCCGCCTCTACCGGCAGGGTCTGAACAAATATCTCTCCGGCGAACCGGAGGAGGCGCAGCGCCTGCTGGAAAAGGTGCTGGACCGCGATCCGGCCCGCATTGACGCCCATATCACCCTAAGCGATGTCCATATCGGCCGCGGCCGGCTCCAGGACGCGGTTGGCACGCTCACCCACGCCCGCGAGCAAAATCCGGACTGTCTGGAAGTGCTGTTCAAACTGGCTTCCGTTTACGAGCTGATGGGCAAAAACGACGAGACGGAAAAGATCTACGAAACGATCCTGCAGGAGGAAAAAAACAACCGCACGGCGCTGGAACGTTTCCGGGAATACCTGGTGCGGCAAAAACTGTGGGGAAAAGCGCTGGAACTGCAGCGGCGCCTCGTCAAAATCACCACCGGCGCCCGGCTGGACGAGGAAAAACAGCGTCAGCAGTCCTTACGCTACGAGCTGGCCTGGCATAACCTGCAGCGCAACAATTTCAAAAACAGCCGCGCCGAGCAACGCGAACTGATGGAGATCCTGCGTGAAACCCCGGACTTTGTGCCGGCCCGGATGGCGCTGAGCGAGGTCTGCAAGGCGGAAGGCCATATTCGCGAAGCGGCGCAGGCGCTTCAGGAAGGCTATCTGGCCACCGGGAAAAGCGTCTTCCTCACCCGTCTTGAGGAACTGTACCTGGAGACGGAAGATCCTTCGGCGCTTCTGCTCTTCTACCGTACCGCGCTGGAGGGCAAAAGCCGGGATCTGCTGCTCCACTTCTTCTACGGGCGGCTCTGCCTGCGGCTGGAGATGGTGGAGGAAGCCATTGAGCAGCTGACCATTGTGGAAAGCGCCGACGTGGAGCTTCCGCAGCTCTACCTGCTTTTGGCCGACGCCTACCGCAGGCGGAACCGTTTCGACGAATCCTATGCCGCCTTCCAGAAGCTGCTGCACGTAAGCCACGCAACCGAACTGGAACTGGTCTGTGAAAAATGCGGCGCAAAAGCCTACGAGTGGGTAAGCCGCTGTCCGCAGTGCGGCGCGTGGAGCAGCTACGCGCTCGCCGATCGCAAGGTATTTCAGACGGTAACGCCGGCAGTGGAGATCCCCGCCCCGAAATATGGCAAGCCGGAAGGTAGCAAGGCATCTCCAACACACGACAAACAGGGAGAATAAGCAATGGCAAAGCATGCACGGCCTGTGGCTCTGGTGATTCTGGACGGCTGGGGAATCGACGCTCCCGGCCCTTTCAACGCGGCAACCCTGGCGAAAACTCCGAATCTGGACGCGCTGTTCCGCGACTGTCCGCACACGCAGCTGGATGCCTCCGGCGAGGCGGTCGGCCTGCCTTCGGGACAGATGGGCAATTCCGAAGTCGGCCATCTCACCATTGGCGCCGGACGTGTCATCCTGCAGGACTTAAGCCGCATCAACCACGCGGTGGCCTCCGGAACGCTTGCCGGCAATCCGGTCCTTGGCAGAATGTTTGACGATCTGCGCGCAAGCGGCGGGCGCCTGCATCTGATGGGGCTTCTCTCCGACGGCGGCGTCCACTCGCATATCGAACATCTGGAAGCGCTGATCAGGACGGCCAAAGAGCGCGGCTGCCGCGAGGTTTTCGTGCATGCCTTCATGGACGGGCGCGACACGCCGCCTACCAGCGGCATAACCTATATCGAAAAGCTGGAAAACTTCATGAAAGAACTCGGCTGCGGGCGCATCGCCACGGTGAGCGGCCGTTTTTACGCCATGGATCGCGACAAACGCTGGGAGCGTGTGGAGCGGGCCTACCACGCGCTGACCCTGGGTGAAGGCGCACACGCGGCATCCGCCGCCGACGGCGTCCGGGCCGCCTACGAGGCCGGACAGACCGACGAATTCATCGAACCGATGGTTGTCGATCCGGACGGCATTGTGCGCTCCGGCGACGCGGTGCTGTTCTTCAACTTCCGGGCAGACCGGGCGAGGGAACTGACACGCGCCTTTACCGAGAAGAACTTCACGGGCTTTGCCCTTCCCGCCCCCATTGCGCTTTCCGGCTATTTCTGCATGACCGAATACGACGAAACCTTTGACCTGCCGGTGGTCTTCCCGCTGGAAATCCCGCAAAACACGCTGGGCGAGGTGGTTTCTTCGGCGGGCCTGGTGCAGCTGCGCGCGGCGGAAACCGAAAAATACGCGCATGTCACCTTCTTCCTCAACGGCGGCGAAGAGAAGACCTTCCCCGGTGAGGATCGCCTGCTCATCGAGTCGCCGCGCGACGTCGCCACCTACGATCTGAAACCGTCCATGAGCGCGCCGCAGCTCACCGAGGAACTTCTGAAACGCATCCAGTCCGGCCGCTACGATCTGTTTGTCATCAACTATGCCAACCCCGACATGGTCGGTCACACCGGCGTGCTGGAAGCCGCGGTGGAAGCCGTACAGACGGTGGACGGCTGCGTGGGCAGAATCGTGCAGGCGCTGCGCAGCGTGGGCGGCAGCATGGTGCTGACCGCCGACCACGGCAACTGCGAGAAGATGCGTGATGAAAAAGGCAAGCCGCACACCGCCCACACCACCAATCCGGTGCCGCTGGTGCTGATGGACGCCGAACGCCGTTTCTCCCAGCTCAGAAGCGGCGGAACCCTGGCCGACATCGCCCCGACGCTCCTGCATCTGCTGAACCTGGAGAAGCCGTCCGTCATGACCGGATCCAGCCTGATCCGCTCCTGACCTTTCCGATGGAGCTTCTCTCTTCGCTACGAAGCATCGCCGCGGAATTCGCGGACCTGCTCTTTCCGCCGCGCTGCGCGCTCTGCAATGCCCCGCTGCCTCCAGGCACGGGGCTTTTGTGCCTGTGCGCGGACTGCCTTGCCGGCTTTCCTCCCCTGCCCTTCGCACGTTGTCCACGCTGCGCGCTGCCATTGGATGAAAACGGCGTCTGCGCGGACTGCCGGCGCGCCACGCCCCCCTTTACCGCAACTGCGGCCATTGGCCTGTATGACGGACGCCTGCGCGAGGCCATCCAACGCCTCAAGTACCGGGACGACTTCCGGCTGGCCCAGCCACTGGGCCTTCTGCTGGCACGGCAGGTCGCAAAGCTTGGCCCCATCGACTGGATCGTGCCGGTTCCGCTGCACATCACGCGGCTGCGCCAGCGCACCTACAACCAGTCCCAGCTGCTGGCGCAGGCCATCGGCAAGGAGCTGCGCATCCCC
>JAFZPK010000150.1 GCA_017552515.1 Deltaproteobacteria bacterium
GAACTGGCGATACAACTCGAAACGCCGCATCCGATCCATGCGTTCGAAGCGCCGGGGCTGTGGGACGATCGCGCGCCGCTGGAAAGCGTGGAAGCGCTGGCCGGACATTTTCTCCGGCAGCTGCATGCGGCGCTTCCGGCTCAAAGCCCCATCCTTGCGGGCAGCTCCTTCGGCGGCATGGTGGCTTGGGAAATGGCCCGGCAGCTTGCGGCCTGCGGCACACCGCCTTCGGCCCTCCTCATGATGGATACGCCCGGCCCCGGTTATCTGCCCAAGCCTCTGGCGGACGATGCGGAGATACTTGCCTATCTGCTCGCCGGAGACGATCCCGACGGGCGCTTTGCGGAGTATTGCCGGAAACTGCGCAGCATTGCGCCTGAAGAGAGGATCGCCTATGCGGCCCGAAGTCTTGAAACTGGTCTGGAAGAGCGGGAAATAATGCGGATTCTCAAGGTATACCGGGCCAATCTGCACGCGATGTTCAGCTATTGTCCCCAGGCACTTGGTGAGCGGCTTGTCTTCCTGCGGGCCAGTGAGACGAACACCTTCACCGCTTCGCATCCGGAACTGGCCTGGGCGCCGCTGGCGGAAGGCGGCATGGAGATCCTGCCCATAGCGGGCAGTCATGCCACCATGCTTGACGCCGCCCATGCACCGCAGCTTGCGGCAACCATAAGGCGGGTACTGGGGATTTAAGCCTGTTCCCGCATATCGGGAGATTCCGGCCGCGTCTCACAAAAAAAGGCGAAAGCATGTGCAAGCTTTCGCCTTTGCCATTGGTTCATGGCGCATCCGGCAAAAAACCGGTGCGCCATGGGAAGAATAACCGTTTTTAGATAAACTCGATCCAGCCGTATTTGTCTTCCAGACGGCCATACTGGATGCCGGTGAGGGTATCGTAGAGCTTGGCGGTCAGTTCGCCCATTCCACCCTTGCCAATGGGAATGGCCGTTTCGTTGAAGGTCAGCTTGCCAACCGGCGAAACCACGCAGGCGGTGCCGGTGCCGAAAGCTTCGGAGAGACGGCCGCTGGCGGCTCCTTCCATGATCTCGTCCACGGAAAGCGCGCGCTCTTCAACCTCGATGCCCATGTCCTTGACCAGCGTGAGGATCGAGCGGCGGGTTACGCCGTTGAGGATGGTGCCGTGCAGCGGGGAAGTCACCACCTTGCCGTCATAGACGAACATCATGTTCATGCTTCCCACTTCCTCGACATAGCGCCGATGAACGGCATCCAGCCACAGCACCTGCTCGCAGCCGTACTTGTGGGCCTCTTCGCCGCCATAGAGGCTGATGGCATAGTTGGCGCCGGCCTTGGTGTCTCCGGTACCGCCGGGTGCCGCCCGTACATACTTGTCGGTGATCCAGATGTTGACCGGTTTGAGGCCGGCCTTGTAGTAGGCGCCCACCGGAGAAAGGATGATGTAGCAGAGGTAGCTCGACGAGGGCCGCACGCCCAGCACCGCCTCGGTGGCGATCATGGTCGGGCGGATGTAAAGACTGGTGCCCAGGGTCTGCGGTACCCAGCTCTGATCCAGTCGCACCAGCTGTTTCAGGGCATCGAGCATAAAGGCCTCATCCATCTGCGGCATGCAGAGACGCTCGGCGCTGTGGTTGAAACGGGCGAAGTTGTCTTTGGGACGGAAGATCGCGATCCGGCCATCCTCACGGCGAAAAGCCTTCATCCCCTCGAAAATTTCCTGGGCGTAGTGCAGTACCAGCGCCGAGGGCTCAAGAGAAAACGGACCATAGGGCTCGATCCGGGCGGAATGCCAGCCCTTCCCCGCGTCATACTCCATGACAAACATGTGATCGGTGAACTGCCGGCCAAAAACCAGCTGATCATCAGGAATATGAGGTTTCCTCTGCGCTTCCGGAACTTGTTTTACAGTGATTTCCATATTTCCTCCATTGACAGTGAATGAAATAAATATCAGGACACATCATCCTTGTTTTACGATGGCAACATAGCACAATCTGCTCCAAGCGGCGGTAAAAATGTGGGAAAGCGCGCTTGACGCTGTCGAAGAGCGCAGTTACCTTAATTTGTTGTTTTGTCCATTTTTCAGAAAGGTTTTTCCATGCCTGCCGACTACTACCAGATTCTTGGCGTTGAACCGGATGCCGATGCCAAAAGTATCAAGGAGGCGTATCGCAAACTGGCCCTGCGGTATCACCCGGATCGCAACCGAGATGACCCTACCGCCGCCGCCCGCATGAAAGAGATCAACGAGGCCTACGCGGTGCTTTCGCATCCCGACAAACGCCGTCAGTACGACCAGATGCGCACCATGCACCATGAAGGCGCTTCCGACTATTTCCGCCAGACCTACAGTCAGCAGGACATCTTCCGGGATTCGGACATTTTCCAGTTCTTCGAGGAGATCAGCCGCAGGGCCGGCATGCGCGGCTTTGAGGAAAGTTTCAAGGAGGTCTATGGCAAGGGCTTTCAGGGCTTCGTGGTCCATATCAACGGCATGAACGGCAAGTCGGGATTTTTGGGCAACCTGATGGGCAGCATGTTGAGCCGGGGCCTGAACAACATTTTCGGTTTCAATCTGCCGGTGCGCGGCAAGGATCGTGAAGAGGCGCTCATGGTTTCCCAAACGATGGCGCGTGAAGGCGGTCAGCTTCTCTACCACAGCCGGGATCAGAAGAAAGATCTGATGGTAACAGTACCGGCCGGCACTGCCGGTGGTAACCTGATCCGCCTGAAAGGCATGGGCGGCACGGGGACGGGTGGCGCCGAGAACGGCGATCTCTGTTTGACAGTCGTCATTGCGCCGGACTGGCTCGCCAAGGGGGCCTATGGCCTGGGCGTGGCGGCAAGGCAAAGCGTGCCACTGGGCATAAAGGCCTGCAAAACCGTGCGCGAACAGTGGATACCGCGTTTGAAAGAAGGCTTTGAAACAATGAAGAAACAATTTTCGGAACCGCTCTCTCCGGAAAAATGCGGGCCATCCTCTCAACCTTCGTCTGACGATTCTCCGAAGGCAAGCTTTCATGAAGCGCCGGAGGGAGTAAAGAAAGCGGATCGTCCGGCTTCCTCCAAAACGCACGACCCGCATCAATTGCCAATGTCAACGCTGGAACGCGCGTTGAAAAATGCCCATGAGGAGCTGCTGCCGCGGCTGCGCGCCGGAGTGCGTCAAGCCTGGGCGCAGATGGTGCCGCGTCTTGCACAGAGTTTCAAAATAATACGCGCGAATCTCGTGCCGCAGCTGCGCAAGGGATTTCAGGCCACGCGCGCCCGGATGGTTCCCGCCCTGCGGGATCTTGCGAAACGTCTGGGTAACTGGTTGCATAAGCAGGGTAAACCATGAAATACGTTGCTTCCGCGTTTTCCGCCGCTTCCGCGTTCCTGAGCCGCAGCCAGATATTCGGCAATCTGGCAACCATGCTGAAGTTCACCGGCAGCCAGGCGCGCAACAATCTTGTGACGCTTCTCAAGTATTTCCTTTTTCTTGTTTTTACCGTCTTCATGTATGCCGGCATATTCAAGGGCATCATGCTCTGGGTGGAAGGCCGGAGATTTTCCTGGATCACCAGCTTCTACTGGACGCTTACCGTCATGAGTACGCTGGGCTTCGGCGATATTACCTTTCACAGCGATACCGGCCGCCTGTTCAGCATTTTTGTGCTGATTTCCGGCATTATTCTGCTGACGATCGTCCTGCCCTTCGTGTTCATCCGCTTCTTTTACGCGCCCTGGCTGGAGGCACGCATCCATTTTCGCACGCCGCGCGAACTGTCCGCCGAAACCGAAGGGCATGTGATCATCTGTCGTTACGAGTCGGTGGCGCAGGCGCTGCTCAAAAAGCTGTCGGTGCTGAATATTCCCTACGTGGTAATGGAACCGGATATAAACAAGGCCGCCGTTCTCTGCGAACACGGTCTGACCGCGGTTACCGGCGAAATTGACAGCAGCGCCACCTACGAAGCTCTGCGTGCTGCGCGTGCCCGCATGGTGCTGGCCAATATCGACGATGCCACCAACACCAACATCACCCTGACCGTGCGGGAAGTCGCGCCTCAGGTGCCGATTGTTGCGACGGCGGAATCGGTGGACTCGGTGGATCTGCTGGAACTGGCGGGCGCCAGTCATGTCCTGCCGCTGAAGAAGATCCTGGGCGAGCACCTTGCCAACCGGGTCTGCGCGGAACACGCGCACGTCCATATCGTGGGCAGTTTCCACGATCTCATGTTCGCCGAATTTCCCATTCACAATACGCCGCTGGTGGGCCGCACACTTCGCGAGACCCGTCTGCGCAAATCGCTGGGAATCAACGTGGTGGGAATGTGGGAACGTGGCCGCCTGCTGCCGGTCAGCCCGGAAACGGTGTTTTCCGAATCCAGCGTGCCGGTGGTTGTGGGCACCACCTGGCAGATAAACGAACTGGAATCCTATCTGGTGATCTACAATACCAACTACAATCCGGTTCTGGTGATCGGCTGCGGAAGCGTTGGCTACGCCGCCGCCGCCGCACTCAAACGCAAACAGGTCGCCGTGCATATGATCGAAAGCAACCCCGCCCTTGAACAACGCGCAAAAGAAGTCGCCGACCGCGTTTTCATCGGCAATGCTTCCGACCGTAATGTGATTCTCCAGGCGGGACTGGAGGAGACTCCGTCAGTGTTGATCACGACCAATGACGATGCCATCAATATTTATCTCTGTGTCTACTGCCGGCGGCTCAATCCGCAAGTGCGCATCGTCAGCCGCGTGACCCACGAACGCAATCTGGAAGCCATTCACCGCGCCGGCGCGGATTTCGTACTGAGCTACGCCTCGCTGGGCGCCGCCTTTGTCTCTTCCATTCTGCAAAAGCGGGAGCTGATCATGCTGGGCGAAGGCATCGACATGTTCTCGATTCAGCTGCCCGCCTCATTGGTGGGCACAACGCTGGGAGCAAGCGGCATCGGCGCCAAAACCGGCCTGAACGTCATTGCGCTCCAAAACGGAAACGATACGGTAACCAATCCACCGCCCGACATGGAGCTGAAGTCCGGTTCGGAAATTATCGTCATCGGCAATGCCGAACAGCGGGAGAAGTTCAAGGAACTGTTTGAAACATAGCCACCCATCGGTATTGGGAAAGTTCAGGGGAAAACGGCCTATGAAAATTGTCATCGCCGGAGCGGGAGCCGTCGGCACCCATCTGGCCCGGCTGCTTTCAAAAGACAATCTGAGCGTGGTGCTCATCGATCATGATGAAAACATACTGGCCAAGCTCAACAACGAGCTCGACATCATGACTTGCGCCGTTTCGGCGACATCCATAGACGGATTGAGAAAAGCCGGCGTGGAAAATGCCGATCTTTTTATCGCTGTCACATCCCATGAAAGCAAAAATATCACCTCAGCCCTGCTCGCCCGGCAGCTTGGGGCACGCCGCACCGTAGCCCGCGTCGACAACTACGAGTACATGAAACCGGAAAACCGTGTCTTTTTTGAAAAAGCGGGAATCGACGCGCTCATCTATCCCGAATTGCTGGCAGCCAGGGAAATTGCCGACTCCGCGCAATACTCGTGGGCGCGCCAGATGTGGAAATTTGGGGTTGACGGCAACCTGCTGCTGCTCAACGTGAAGATGGGAGTTCCGGAAAACGGCCAGGAGTCCAATCAACTTCTGGGATACACGCTCAAGGAAATCGGTGTGCGTCACGGCCACTCGTTCCATGTGGTGGCCATCCGCCGGGACAACGAAACCGTCATGCCTCACGGCGAGGTCAGAATACTGCCGCACGACATCGTTTTCTTCATGACCACCCGCGATGAAGTAAGCACACTTCGTCATCTTCTGGGAAAAGACCACTACCCGCAGGTGAAACGGGCGCTCATCATTGGTGGTGGAAAACTCTCCGTCGGAGCGGACAGGGCACTTCCCGAGTTCATGGATGTAAAGATCCTTGAAGCGGATGAAGCGCGGTGCGAGGAACTTGGACGGCTCACCAGAAACCGCACGCTTGTTATCCACGGAGAAGCGCACGACATGGATCTGCTCGAAGACGAGGGGTATGGACAGCATCTCGAAGCCTTTATCGCCCTGACGCCCAATGATGAGAAAAACATCCTCGCCTGCGTGGCGGCGCACCGGAAAGGCGTGCCCAAAACTATTGCACAGGTGGAAAATCTCGACTATCTCGGCATGGCCGAAGCGCTTGATGTCGGCACCGTCATCAACAAGAAGGCCATCGCCGCCAGCTATATCTACCAGATGCTGCTGAAATCAAGCGTGGACAACATGAAGATGCTCAACGTGGCCGATGCCGAAGTGGCCGAATTTGTGGTCAGAAAAGATTCCCTCGTTACCAGGTGCCCCGTGATGGATACAGGGCTTCCCCGCGGCGTCAATATCGGGGGGATGGTGCGCAACGGCAAGGGCTGTCTTGTCGGAGGCCAAACCGTGTTACAGGAAGATGACCGCGTCGTCCTGTTCTGTATTGGCGGCACTCTTAAAAAAATCGACAGATACTTCAAATGAAAAATCCGCGCATATGAACTGGAAACTCATTTTACGGATCCTGGGCATTCTTCTTTTCATTGAGGCGGGAATGCTGCTCTTCTGCGCCGGCGTTGGTTTTTTCTACCAGGAAAAATTTTTGCACTTCGTCTGGTCTGCACTGATCGCCCTCCTCTTCGGCACGGTGGGGCAACTGGCCGGACGTCACTGGAGCGGCCGCATGGGAAGAAGAGACTGCTACATGGTGGTCACCCTGGCATGGCTTGTCTTCTCGCTTGTCGGCATGCTGCCTTTTCTTTTGAGCGGCAGCCTGCCCGATATCTCCAGCGCCTTTTTTGAATCCATGTCAGGTTTCACCTCCACTGGCGCCACCGTCATCGACAACTGCGATGCCCAGCTCCGCGGCATTCTGGTGTGGCGAAGTCTGTCGCAGTGGATTGGCGGAATCGGCATTATCTTTTTCACCATTGCCATTTTACCGGCCTTTGGCGTTGGAGAAGTCCGACTCTTCGCGGTGGAAGCCACCGGTCCACTGCAGGAGAAAGTGCATCCGCGCATTTCCACCACCGCCAGGTGGATAGGAGCCATTTATCTGATGATGACGCTTCTGTGCGCCGGTATGCTTCTGCTGTGCGGCATGAACCTTTTCGATGCTTTCAACTATGCGCTTGTGACGGCAGCCACCGGGGGATTCGGCACCCACAGCGATCTGCTGCGGGATGTCTATCACTCTCCCGCGATTGAATACGTTCTTATCTTTTTCATGTGTGTGGCGGGCATCAACTACACCCTCATTTATCACACCATTCTTCGCGGCCGCATTCTTCAATTCTTTCGCGATGCCGAACTGCGTTGCTATCTTGTTATACTGATGGTGGCCACTATCATCTGTACTCTTGCGCTTCTCGCCGTCCGCATTGACTGGAACTCCGGTATCAGCCACCTCGGTACGCTGTTCCTTTCCATGGAACAGGCCTTGAGAGACGCCCTTTTCATCACTGCCTCCATGCAAACTACGACCGGCCTTGCTACCTGCGACTACACCTGCTGGCCTCTTGTCGTGATGCCTGTACTGATCTTCATCATGTTCGCGGGCGCATGTTCAGGGAGCACCAGCAGCGGCTTCAAGTGCGTGCGCTGGGCCATCATCTTCCGTGTGGCGAGAAACGAGCTGCAGAAGATACTTCATCCCCAGGCTGTACTCCCTGTGCGCATGAACGGTGGCATCGTCTCCACGCAGATCGTTTACACGCTGTTTGCCTTCACCGCACTCTTTGCCGCCGCCTTCTTCGGAGGAGCTTTTCTTCTCGCACTTTTTGGCGTCAGTCCCACAGCGAATGCCCAGATCTTCGAC
>JAFZPK010000151.1 GCA_017552515.1 Deltaproteobacteria bacterium
CTACGAGGCGTTCTCCGCCCTCAGTTCGGAGCTGTGCCTTGCCTTTCTGATCGGCGGCCTCATATTTGCCCTGATTCTGACGCCCATCACCTACACCCTCGTTCTTCAGCTGGTCACCCGCCACCGCAACAAGCGGGGCGGCAACAAAACTACCAAAGTCGAGGCGTCTCGACCGGAAACCTGAGTTGTCTTCCAATCCATTTTCTCCGCGGCAAACAGCCGCAAAAAGAAATTTTCCCAAGCATCAGCTTTTTTGGTATTCTTCCTTGCCCATTGCGGCACTTCAGGCAAAAAGGCCGCAGCCATCACCGGAAGAGATTTTCCTTTTTTGCAAAGACAAGGGCTTGCTCTATGGCTCACAAATTTCCCTTCACACGCTGGCTCACCGAAGATGTTCTGGATCTGGAATACTTTCTCCACGCCGACAAGGAAAGCGGCTACGACAAGGAAACGTTGAAGCAGCGCGATCGGAGCATTTTTGGCAAGATACAGGCAAATTTTGCGGGGAAAGGTGATCTGGCCGCCGAAAACACACCGGAGGCACGTCGCTATCTGATCAAAAACTGGCTGGAAGCCCGCAGAGGAAAACCGGGCGACAAGCAGTTGCCCGGCGAGCTTTTTCACAGCACCCTAACCATTCTCAAATGGGCCATCTCGATTCTGGGCGCCCTCTCCGGCATGGGGCTTGCGCTCTCTCTGCTGCAATACAATGGAAAAGAGCCCATCAACATTGCCTATTACATTGGACTGCTTATCGTCTTGCAGTTTGTCATCTTTATCCTGCTGCTCACCTTTGGCATGTGGCGCAAGTTGTCGGCGAGGTTTTTCACGTCGTTGTGGTGGGATCATCTGAGCAGACTGCTGCTTACTCTGAAACCGGAAGCCCACAAAGCAGCGAAGCATACGTCTTCCGAACTGCGCGAGCAGATGTACGCCCTCTGCGGCCAGTTGAGAATTCACCAGTCGATCTACGGCAACCTGTTTTTGCTAATGCTCTCCCCCATAACCCTGCTTTTCGGACTGTTTTTTAACATTGCCGCACTGGTGGTCACCCTTGTCAAACTCTTTTTCACCGATCTCGCCTTCGGCTGGCAGAGCACCCTGCTCAGTCCTGACCAAGTTCACCGGGTAGCCGAGATTATTGCGCTTCCCTGGTCATGGATGAAAGGGATCGGCCTGCCCACGCTGGAGCAGGTCGAAAACAGCCATATCATCCTGAAAGATGGCGTCTTTCACTTGCAGACTCCCGATCTGACGTCATGGGCATCCTTTCTCTGTCTGGGCCTGCTTTTCTACGGTGTGCTGCCGCGAATTCTGATATGGCTCCTCTCCCTCTGGAAACAACGCCGCGCCCTGGCGCGACTCGACTTCTCCCACGCCTCCTGCCGGAAACTGCTCAGCCGAATGCGCATCCCTCAGGACGATCCACATCCACGAACCGGAACATCCGGGGAGGAAAACGGGACAGAAACCGACGCGCAGATCAAAACCAGCGAACAGACTACTCCGGCGGATGTTAAAGGGGAGATGCCATCTCCAGAAAAAGAAAACGGCGAAGAGGCAGTCGTCCTGCTGGAAGAGGATTTGGCGGCAGACGTTTCCCCTGCCTTCATCCAGGCACGGAGTCGGCATCTGTTCCAGCTGGAAATCAAGGAAATATTGAAGGTCGGCGGCAGCCTCAAACGTGAGCGCGAATCGCTCGAACAGCTCCAACAGCGGCAATGGCACTCCAACGGCGCGGTTTTGCTGATCCTTTCCGCCTGGCAGCCGCCCATTGAGGAAAAGCTGGCCCTGTTGCGGAAGCTGCGCGGCCTCCTGCCGGAGCATGGCCGCATCATCCTGTATCTGATCGGCAAGCCCCAGCCCGACAACATTTTCACGCCGCCCAAACCAACAGATTATGACATCTGGAACCAACGGGTTATGGCTCTGGGTGACCCGTGGCTGGAGATCATGGCCTGCAACTGAAAAAAAATAAGCCCTGCACATGTGGGGGGCATCCCACTTCCCTGGCTTTCCTTCCGTCATGAAAAGGGTCATGACACAAGGAAGCTGGTCATGAAATGGACTTAAAGCGAGTCAAAACACGCTAGAAGGATATACATGATGGATCAACCACTTCGTTTTGCCATTGTCGGCACGCCCAACGTGGGCAAATCGTCCATTATCTCGACGCTGGCCGAAGACGATAAAGTACCGATCAGTCCGATTCCTGGAGAAACCACGACCTGTCACACCTATCCCATTACCATTGGCGATGGGCAGACGATCATCGAATTTATCGACACGCCCGGTTTTCAGAATCCACGCGGCACGCTGGACTGGCTGGAAGAGCATAGCGATAAAGAAGCCATCAGTTTCTTCCGCGCCGAGCACAGCGAGCTGGACGCCTTCCGTCATGACAACGAATTGCTGCGCCCGATTGCGGAAGGCGCCGGAGTCATTTACGTCGTGGACGGTTCCTGTCCGATAAGCGGCGACAATCGTGCGGAGATGGAGATCCTGCGGCTTTCCGGGGTGCCTCGACTCGCCATCATCAACATGAAGGAGGATAACCGCCAGTATCTGGCAAGCTGGAAGATGGAGTTCAGCCGCCATTTTAACATCGTTTGGGAATTCAACGCGCACCGGGCCTGCTTTGCCGAACGCATCGCGTTGCTGGAAGCGTTGAAAGGGATCAAGCAGGAATGGCAACCGGCCATTGAACAGGCGGTCAGTGCCATTCGTGCCGACTGGGAAAAAAGGCTTCATTACACCAGCGATATCATCTGCTCCCTTCTGGAAAAAGCATTGAGCTACCACGATGTCATTGACTGTGACGAAAACAATCAGAAGAAAAAGGAAAAGGAACTCCAGAATCGTTTTTGCGGAAAGGTGGTGGAAATAGAGCACGACTTTCACGAGCAGATCCGCAGCCTGTTCAAGCACAATATCTTCAACTACCAGCCGCCTCCGGATTCCGCTCTGCGGCGCAAGCTGTTCAGCAAGGAAGTCTGGCAGGTGCTGGGTTTAAACCGCACCCAGCTCTCAATAGCGGCCGCGGCATTGGGCGCCGGCGTCGGCGTCGGGCTGGACGCGCTTTGCTCCGGTCTTACCTTCGGCATTTTCACCACCGGCATGGCCGCAGCCGGCGCGGCTTCCGCCTACTTCTATGGTGACGACTTCGCTCGCCTGCTCCGCCCTTCCGGGCACTGGCGGCTGTTATGGCCGCATACCGGCCGCACCCAGCTCCAAATCGGGCCTCTTTACGATCTGCAATTTTTCTTCGTCCTGCTGGACCGCGTGTTGATCTTTTTGCCCTATGTCATCAACTGGGCACACGGCCGCCGTGAACCGCCTCCTTCCAACATACCGCCTGCCACTCCCGAAGGATACGCCGCACGGTGGCCGGAAGAATGGCGCAAGCATGCCATCAATTACTTCAAGGCGCTGAAAAATCGCAAAGAAAAAGAACCGGTTGACGGGGAAGCGCTCCAGGGATTTCAAAGTGTATTGATGGAAGTGCTCAACAAGATCTCGAATGCGCAGGAAAACGATATTTTCACTGTTTCCGAGCCGCAGGCCCAGCAGGATACGCCCGCACCCGAAGCCGAAAGCAACTGACTCTTCGCCCGTCGCACGCCCTCACGAAAAAACCGTGACGCACGTTTTGTGCTCACGGTTTTTCTTCTTTCTATTGTCTGCAAAAAAATTCACGAGGCCGTCCCCTGGGCGCGCAACTGCCCGCAGGCGGCGAGGATGTCTGCCCCCTTGGAGGCACGCCGCACCGCCACCAGGCCGCGATCGAGCAATGAAGTCTGAAAGGCCTCGATGCGTGCCTC
>JAFZPK010000152.1 GCA_017552515.1 Deltaproteobacteria bacterium
GCCCTTTCCCGGCCTGGAGAACAATGTGAGGGGCTCCCCTCCCTCCATTGGGGGGAGGGGTTGGGGGTGGGGAGTTTGGTGCGAAAACCGTGATTGGAAGATCGCATGACAACTCCCTCCGGCCCTACGGGCCACCTCCCTCAGAGAGGGAGGCAAAGCCCTTTAAGCCAGCTCCCTCCAAGAGGGAGCCAGACTCTTAATGCCCCCCTCTCCGAGGGGGGTGGCGCAAAGCGCCGGGGGGAGTCGCTTCGCTGCATCCCGTTTAGAGCTGCGGCCAGCGGTTCTTCTGGCGCTTCTCCATCATCTGGTAGGCGCAGTATTCACCGCACATGGTGCAGGCGCCGTGTTCCTTGACGCCGGAGGATTCCCGCAGGCGCCGGGCCTTTTCCGGATCGATGGAGAGCCGGTACTGGGTTTCCCAATCCAGCGCCTTGCGGGCGCGGCTCATGGCGGCATCCTGCTCCCAGGCGCCGGGAATGCCCTTGGCCAGATCGGCGGCATGGGCCGCCACACGGCAGGCCATGACACCCTCATGCACGTCCGCCACCTCCGGCAGGCACAGGTGCTCGGTGGGGGTGACATAGCAGAGGAAATCGGCGCCGGCCGCCGCGGCAATGGCCCCGCCGATGGCGCAGGTTATGTGATCGTAGCCGGGCGCGATATCGGTGACCAGCGGCCCCAGCACATAGAACGGCGCGTTGTTGCACAACCGCTTCTGCAACTGGATATTGGTCCGCACCTGATTGAGCGGTACATGGCCCGGTCCCTCGATCATCACCTGCACGCCGGCCTTCCAGGCACGCTGGGTCAGCTCGCCCAGAAGAATCAGCTCCTGGATCTGCGCGCGGTCGGTAGCGTCGGCGACAGCGCCGGGGCGGAAACCGTCACCCAGGGAAAGGCAGGCATCGTAGGGGCGGACAATCTCCAGCAGCCGGTCGAAATACTCATAGAGGGGATTTTCCGCGTCGTTGTGGGACATCCACGCCGATGTAAAGGATCCGCCGCGCGACACCACCTCCATGATGCGCCCCTGCCGATCCATCCGCTCCAGCGTGGAGCGGGTCACGCCGCAGTGCACCGTGATGAAGTCCACACCGTCATCCAGATGCTTGATGATGCCCTCGAAAATTTCATCCACGGTCATCTCGACAATGGGTTTGCCCTTCTTGCGCACGGTATCCACCGCCGCCTGATAGAGCGGCACACTGCCGATACAGCTGTCCGTCTCGGCGACGATGGCGCGGCGGATGTCGTCCACCGGGCCGCCGGTCGAAAGATCCATGATGGCGTCAGCGCCCGCGGCCACCGCCACCCGCGCCTTTTCCAGCTCCTTGGCAAGATCGGTGTTGTCGCTGCTGGTGCCGATATTGGCGTTGATCTTGGTGCGCAGTCCCGCGCCCACCGCCAGCGGCCGGCCATGCCCATGCTTGACGTTGTGGCAGATAATGATGTTGCCGGCTGCGATGCCCTGCCGCAAAAATTCCGGGCTCACGTTCTCCGCGGCGGCGGCGATTTTCATCTCTTCCGTGACGATGCCCTGCCGGGCCTGTTCCATCAAGGTCATGTAAAAATTTCCTTTCTTAAAAAATTTCGTTCAACTTCACCAAAAGCATTCCATTGCATCATGCCGGAGCATGTACTTCCGGCATTTTCATCAGATGTCTTTCAGGTTGGGTTTCCCCGGATTCAGCCCCAGTGCGTGCATCGCGGCCTGGAAATGGTTGACCGGCCCATGGCCGTGTCCCAGCCCCGGCGCCTGACGGATGGCTTCAAGGATAAAGGCCTTGCCCTGCTCCACCGCCTTGACCAGCGGTACGCCCTGTGCCAGGAAGGTGGCGATGGCTGCGGAACTGGTGCAGCCGGTGCCATGCGTGTGCTGCGTGTCGATGCGCTTGCCCGGCAGCCGGTGCACCCGTGCGCCCGCGCGCAGAATGTCCACCGACTCGCCTTCCAGATGACCACCCTTGACCAGCACGTTGCGCGCACCCAGTTCCTGAATCTTTTCTGCCGCGCGCTCCATATCATCTTCGGTGCAAATGCTCATGCCGGTCAGGGTTTCGGCCTCGGGAATGTTGGGCGTAATCAGATAGGCCAGCGGCAAAAGCTCGTCGCGCAGGGCGGTTACCGCCTCCTGACGCAGAAGCGCCGCGCCGCCCTTGGCGATCATGACCGGATCAATCACCGCCGGAATCGTGTGCTGCCGCAGGATGCCGGCGACCAGCCGGATGATCTCCGGGGAGAACAGCATGCCGATCTTGATGACATCCGCGCCGATATCGCTTAAGACCGCCTCGATCTGCGCCTGAATGAAATCCACCGGAGCTGCGTGAATGCCGCTCACGCCAAGCGTGTTCTGCGCGGTCAGCGCGGTGATGGCGCTCATGCCGAAGCTGCCCAGCAGCGTGGAAACCTTCAGATCCGCCTGAATACCGGCGCCGCCGCCCGAATCGGAACCGGCAATCGTCAGCATCCGCCCGCGCGGATAGGGTTTCAGGCTGTTGAAGAGCAGCGTGAATTCCCGCGCGGCCATGGCGGGATTGGCGTCCTTCAGCAGCGTGATAGGCACCGCCAGCGCGCTTGCTCCGGCGGCAAGCGCCTGCGGCGCGTTGTCGCGGGTGATGCCGCCAAAGACGCAGAGCGGCACATCCACCGTGCGGCGGATATGCTCCAACGTGCGCAGCCCGGCGATTTCCCCATGCTGGATTCCGGCTTCGGGGAAAATGGCACCTACAGTGAGGAAACTGGCGCCCGCCTCGCAGGCGCTTTGCGCCTGTTCCGCGTTCCGCACGGCAAGACCCATGCTTTTTCCCTCTCCCAGAGCGGCGCGCGCCGCGGCGATATCCGCCTTTTTCGTTCCTTCCTCCAAATAGGCGCCGTCCGCGTCAAGCTCTTTGGCCAGAGCCACATCCTCCAGCACAAGGCGCGCGGATGCTGCCCGGCACAGATCGCGCAGCTCCCGGACCGCGTCCTTTTGCGCCCCGCTTCCCCGATACACGATTGTTTGCGCCCCGCCACGCAGAAGAGCCTCCACCTGCTGCGCCGGCCGTCCGCCGCAATCACCGTCCCCGACAAGAACACAAAGTCCACCGAGCATAAAATTCTCCTTTCGTCCGTTGCCCCTCAGGCAAACATCAAAAAACAAAAAAGCCGCAGACTGATAACAGTATGCGGCATATGAAAAAGGTATCGAATGCTTGTAAAATCACCGTTTTCCTACGCCGGCATGATCCGGATCAGGTTCCAAGGGTCGTTCGCTCAGGCAAAACTCTCAGTGCCCCAATATGGCACTCCCCCATCGGTTTATATAGAAACGAATATATCAGATGGGCGCGGCATGTCAACCGCAAAGGTCCATCCTCCTCCGCGCTGCAGGGTGGCTTGCCCTTTGCTGCCTTCAAAAGTTATGATGCTTCTTCAAAAAAGGAGGTGCCCATGGAAAAGGACGGCAAAACCCGCTGCGGCTGGGCCGAGAGCGGCACGGAGCTCATGCGGAACTATCACGACCGGGAATGGGGCGTGCCCTGCTTCGACGACCGCACGCATTTCGAGTTCCTCATTCTGGAGTCGGCCCAGGCGGGGCTTTCCTGGAACACCATCCTGAACCGGAGGGAAGGCTACCGGAGCTGTTTCGCCAACTTCGACCCGGAGCAGGTGGCGCGCTTTACCGAAGGCGACGTGGAGCGGCTCATGCAGGATACGCGCATCATCCGCAACCGCCGCAAGATCGAAAGCGCGATAAACAACGCCCGGATCTTTCTGGAAACGGCGGCGCACCACGGTACCTTCTGCAACTGGATCTGGCACTTCACCGAGGGGCGTCCCCTCGTCAACCACTGGAAAACCCTTGAGGAGATGCCCGCCCACACGCCGCTCTCCGATACCGTTGCCCGCGAAATGAAGCAACTGGGCTTCCGCTTCCTGGGCAGCACCATCCTCTATTCCCACATGCAGGCCATCGGCATGATCAACGACCACCTGATCGGCTGCTTCCGTCATGAGGAGATCTGCGGGCTTTCCGCACGGCTTCCCTTGGGGCACCGGTGAAAGGCACTCCTACCGCATGACTTTTTCCAGCAGCGCCTTGTAACTGTCCACGACATCATAGATGACACTTTCGCTGGAGAGGGCCTGGAAGTGCTTTTTGGCGCACTCTATCTTGGAGGTTTCCATCAGGCGCAACTGCATGGAACGCATGGAGCCTTTCGTTTCCGCCACAAAGTAGATATGCTTGACGTTGCCCTCATGAAAGGCAATTGCCCAGTCCGGATTGTAGCGGCC
>JAFZPK010000153.1 GCA_017552515.1 Deltaproteobacteria bacterium
CAATTCTTCAACAACCTTGGCAAGTTCGGCTTTCTTCGCGTCTGCCTGACTGCGCAATGCGTCCAATTCGGATTTTTTGTCGTCGATCTTCTGCAGAAGCTCCAGCTGCTCTTCGTCGGGAGCATTTCTTTTTTCCTCCCGGCGGAATCTCTCTTCGAGAAGCTGCATTTCCTGTTCAGCCACCCTGACCCTCAACGCTGCTCCTTCGGCGTCTTTTTCTGCGGCGTTTTTCTTCGCCTCGATGAGCGCCCTGTGCCGCACGGGATCAGACATTGCACCGGGTTCACATTGAAGTGCTTCAACGATTTTTTTAAGATCGTCCAGCTGTGCGAACAATGCCCCGATCTGCTTCACGTTGTTCGCGAGCACCATCCCATGCGAAAAGGTCTCGCCGTTATGCGGCGAATCCGGATGGAAAAGGTCGTCCGGCAGCAGATGCGCATCGCTGCAGTCCATGACGAGAGCGCGCTCATCCAACCTGGTCCTGCGGATGAAAGTGAAGATGTCTTTAGGAGAAAAATGCACGGGAGTTGCGTATCCCGATACGGGATCCCTGAACGTTCGGCACTTGATGTCGTGCATCGTCCCGCCTATCTTTTCCACGTCCGTAACATGCACCCAGGCTTTTGTTTCACGGTCAAAGTCCGTCTTCAGCTTGTCCAGCCTGGTCACGACGACGAGACCCTGTATGTCCTTTGTCTTTGGCTCGGGCAGGAAGCCGTTGTCCCGCAATGCTGCCGACAAGGTCCTGCGGTTCACGCGCAGCTGCTCGAAAACAGTTTTGCCGTTTCCGCCATGGATGATGGGGTGCATGGAATCGTCGTCGCATTCCCATTCCCCATTCTGTCTTGCGGTCACCGTTCCCGACCTGTCTTTCAGCTCCATAAGGATGACGGCGTCTTCCTTGAGCAGCAGACCGTCCAGCGCCACGTCCGAAACATTATAGTTGATAATGAGCAGGGCAAGTTCGTCACGCCCTTGGTAGTAATCATAGAGCGACTGCTTTATGGCAGTCCATTGCCGTATCTCATGCCCGTGCTCCGGGCGACCGCATTCATAGACCAGCAAACTCATAACTCATTCCCTCAGGCTGGCTCGCCTATGCCGGAGATGATGGGGAGGTAGATATAGCCTCTTTTTCGGTTGTCGTCAGTCCATTTTTGGGTATAGTCTTTAGAATCATTTTTGTCAGTATCTTCAAATCGCCATGCAATGACGTCACTGACAAAAAAACCGTTCAACACGTTTATCTTATTTCTTTCCATTGCTTTTCGAATAGAGGAACCATCCATTGACAGCTGACCAATGCAGATCCCATTGCTGCTATAGATTTCATAAAAGATAGATCCGGAACGCATTACTTTTTTTATAGAGACCGGTGAGTTCGCTTTGATTCCTAATAAACCGTCAAATGTAGCTTTTGAGTATGATGAGGCATTATAGTATAAGACGTAGTTGCTAAGTTCAGGTGTCTTTTCATAATAATCCCCTTCTTTTCCTTCACCAGCACAGTAAAGATGGCCTTCCATCAGTGCTTTTTCCCTTGGACCAGTAAAGACGCAGAGCCGTTTTTTTGCGCGTGTACACGCAACGAACATCAGTCTTTTTTCTTCGTTCAAGTCTGCTGCGTCAGCTTCATTGAGTTCCGGACTCTGAGTATGGCGCTTCAAGGGCAGATCCGCCATGGAAGGAACAATGATGACAGCGTCAAACTCCAGTCCCTTGACCCTGTGCATGGTCGTCAGCACGACAGAAATCGTCTTATCGTCCTTGTTATAGAGATCATAAATCTTATAGATCTGTCCGCCATCATCAGTATCAGCCATTTCTTTAATATAATCCGCCAGCTCACCAAAGGTATGTGTTTTGTCGTCAGCACTGAATGAATCTCTATAGTGGCGGATGAGTGCCTTGAGCACATTCATATAGTAAACATCCCAATTGTCTTTATGTTCTTTTATTCCCCCTCCTACCACCGCCATAATATCACCGAATGTTTTATACCGTTTGTCCGTACTTCGATCGTCGCCAAGATCAATCACACAATCTTTCAATGGACCAGCCAGCCAGTTGACAATTTCAAAAAATTCCCTTTTTCTCCACAACTCACAGATGCTCTGCCCCTGAATGCGCAGACGCACGCCTTCTTCGGGCAGATTGCGCAACTGTGAATAAGCCTTGAACACTTCGGCGTTCGTACGGAAAAACACGGCCACGGTGTGCACGCGCCGCGCTTCATCGTCCGAATCATTTTCTGCCTTCGCCCAGGCGACGGTCTCTCTTATATTTTCCAGCCAGGGCTGGCGTGCAAGATCCTCTTCTGAAACAGCTTCCTCAAACACATACTGCCCCTGGGGTTCATGCTGCGTAAGGTACTCCGATGACGTGGGCATCTCGGAACCTTTCGGCAGATAGCGCTCCGAAAAATCCAGTATCGCCTGGTAGGAGCGGTAATTGGTGAACATAGTCATCTGCTTGGGCTGGAGCATGGCGCTCCATGCGTCATAATAGGGGTGCGGATCGAGAAGACGAGCATACTCTTCGGGCGTCAGTCTGTTCCTTTTCTCTTTGTCTTTGGGAATCCTGTCGAAGCCATAGATACTCTGGTTGATGTCTCCTATGGTAAAAAATTTTGCGTCAGGATAAATCTCGTGCAATTCCGAAAGATACTCCCGCCTGTTCTGCGTGATGTCCTGGAATTCGTCTACAAGCACATGCCTGATCTGCGGGAAAATTGCCTTAAATTCGATGCGGTTTTCCTTCAGAAATCTTCTAAACTCCTCATCCCACAGTTCTGTCTTTACGCCCTCCAGTTTGCTGCCCATGCAGCGCTTGGCAAGCCCATGGAAAGTGAAAACGGGGATGCTGCGGGCAAAACGGCTCAATCCGAGCCTGGCAAACAGATCATCCAGCCTGTTGCGCAGCTCGACAACGACTGCCCTGTTGTACGCCAGCACAAGGACCTGCCTCGGGCCGACCTTTTCCTCATAGATCAGCCTGGCGCAGCGCAGCGTGAGCACATGCGTCTTGCCGGAACCTGGACCAGCCAGCACATTGACATTATCCTGCGTGCTGCAGACATAAATATCCTTTTGTGCTGGATTCAGCCTGTCAACTGCTTCTTTGAGCGCCTCATCATTCAGCTCTTTAAGCACCTTCTCCTGCTCTTCCTGACCAAGATTCGTTCTGGACGTATAGGTGCCTAGCAGCTTGAGATACGTTTCCGTCCTGGTACATTGGAAGTATTGCCTGATGAAAGCGTTCCTGTCGTCCTTGTTCCCCAGCCGCGCAAAGATGTTCATGCAGGCGAGACGGGCTTTCTTGACCTGCTCCTGCTCGTCGAATTCCATGCGCAGGGCGTGCAGCGGTGAATTGGGCTCCACACCGTCATCCAGCGCTTCGGCTGTCTTTTCCGTGGTGTATACTTCAATGCCAGTCGGCAGCAAGGGGGAGTGCGTTACGTAACCGAGCCGGCGCAAAATAGTCAGCACGGTGCAGAAATAACTGTAGCCTCTGTTCAGCAGCCCGGCTTTTCTGGCATGGGAAGACCAGTTGAAACGCGTGTATGGCTCCTTTTCGCAAATGCAGCGCAGCCATTTCAGGCAATCTTCTTCTAGTGACGGCAAATAATCGCGCCATTCGTCGGTCACGACGCGAAAGCGCTGGATGTCCCGGTCATCCTTAAACGTGATCCCCGGCGTATGGGCCAAAATCAGGAACAAACGCCTGACACCGAACCTTGAGATGTCTCTTTTAAACGTTTCACATCTTGTTACAGCATATGCCGGCAGGTTGGGGATCTCATCCTTCCAAGGCATATACGCTACGTCTTTTCCCTTTCCGTCCTTTTCAATTTTTTTCCACTTCAACTTTTCTGTCTGGTAGTTGCAGGCTTCTTCCAAGAGATGTGCATAGCGTTCGCGCTGTTCGTCATCTGCTTCATAATCGTGTTCGATCGTGCAGTCGTTCAGAATCCCCCGCAATATATCGAAGTAGATATGCAGTCCGAGATAACGGTCCATTCCCTCTTGAACCGCGTACATGGTTTCCCCGTACCTGCGGTTCGTAAGGTCGCAGTAAACTGCGCAGTGGAGTTCAAGCACCTGCTTTTTTTCCAGTGCAAGAACGTCATCCATGAACATGGACACGGATATGCGCAGTTTCCTGCATGCTTCTTGCAGGGGAATCTGCACCATTTTGCCCTTCATACCGGCAAACTTTAGCAGAACACGGAACACAGTACGCAGATCTCCAGACAGCAATCCGGAGGCATCGTTCTCTGCAAGGGTGATGTCCAAGTGAGCGGGCATGCTGTAACCGAGGCGAATCCTTTGGGCGCGATCCAACCAGTGGAGCACCAGACGG
Organism: Deltaproteobacteria bacterium; assembly: GCA_017552515.1. Lineage (GTDB taxonomy): Bacteria > Desulfobacterota > Desulfuromonadia > Desulfuromonadales > JAAYDE01 > RGIG7977. The sequence goes on from JAFZPK010000153.1 coordinate 4,366, forward strand.
GAGGCCGTCGTGACATCGGGCTCCAAGGGATCTTTGAGCCAGACGTTCCACGGTACGACGACAGGTCCCGTTTGGCATTGCTCAAGCGTGTGGAACTGTTCCATGTAGGCAACGATGTTCCGCCTGGCATCGGAAAGGTTGATCCATGCCAGCAAGCTGCGTTGGAGCAGGGTCTTGAGCTTTTTAAAATCTTCAGCAGAAATCAGGCAGACCGCCGGGATGGGCGGACGCTGACTGCCGGAGTCAGGCAGGGGGAAAGCCTCTTCGTATTTTGCCTGATCACGACCGGCGCGCCCCACTTCCTGCAGGTAATCTTCCAGAATGGAAGGAGGGCTGATATGCATGAGGTAATGGATGTTGGGAATGTCCATGCCCATGCCGAAGGCCTTGGTGGCGAAAAGCACATAATAAGAAGCGTCATCATCCCTGTGGACAGAACTTTTCCCCTTGCTTTTTTCATTGAACCGGGCATAGGCATCGTTGCGGTCCATCTGCTCCATGCCGGCGTGGAAGAAGCCGATGTGCCCGGCATAACGGTGCAGAGGATCGCCTTCATCAAGCTGGCTGCAGTAACTATCCAAGTCTTCAGCGTAATTTTCGCAATCTTCTCTTTTCCGGCAGAAAACAATCATCCTGCTTTTGGCAACATCCATGTCCCATTTGCCTATGAACTGGACAAGCTTGTCAAGGCGGGCATCTTCGTCATGGTGGTCGACAAGCTCGAACTGCATTTCAATATGCTGCCGCACTGGATTGTAATCCTCTCGCTTTTGTCCAAGCCACGTCAGTCCGGGCAGGATTCTCTTGTAGTCATCTTCTTCCTGTGCCGTGATGGTTGCGGAAAATAGGGCGGTGCAGACGTTATAGTGTTCTTTCCATTCTTTGCATTTTTTATATGCGTTGTAATAATCCGGTCGGAAATCATTGCCCCATTGCGCTATGCAGTGCGCTTCGTCGAAAACTGCATACTCCAGGCCTCCGTCATGCTCCATGCGCTCACGCAGCACCTTCATGAAGGATCTCACGCGGAAGCGTTCAGGCGTCACATAGAGCAATGTGATGCCGCCGCTGCGTATGCGCCTGTATATTTGGCATACTTCCGCATAGGAAAGGTCGCTGTTGATGAAGTCAACGCACGCACCAAAGCCTTTCTTTTCCAGATCCTGCACCTGATCCTGCATCAGGGCGCGCAAGGGGGTGACAACGATGGTGAGCTTTTTGGTGTTGTACCCCCTATAAAGGGCCGGTCCTTGGAAAAGCACGGATTTGCCTCCGCCAGTTGGCATGGAAACGATGCAGTCGCCGCTCTTCTGAAGCATGAAATCCAGTACAGGCTCCTGTCCTTCATGCCATTTTTGTCCACCTATCAGCATGTTACTGATGACATCTTTTGCTTTTTTCAGATCAATTTTCGCGTCTTCCCTGTCACCAGGCCATGCCGAAAAGAATTCCTGCGCCGCAGCGCAGCAGTCTTCCCATTCCTTTTCACTTTCCCACAGCGGACTACGGAACGCAGCGACATTCTCCCCGCCCAGTTGTTTGCCCATGTCCGGACAGGTGTCAAAAGCAGGGTCCAGCACATAAAAGCGGCTTTCCGCATTGTTTGCGGCGGCCATGCCTGCATAGTGCACAAGCAAAAGCCATGCGGCCTCTATGCATTCTGCCACGGTCGTATGGCGCACCCGCTCTTCATTTTCCTCGCTGTCGTGCGAAGCCGCCTTTATGGCAAAGGGCAGCCTCTTCCACATGACGCGCAGGCGTTCCGTACCCATGTTGTCCCAGACGACACAAAAAGCCCTGTCTGTCCTTATGGCACGGATATCTTCGGCAAAAACTTCCTGATCCATGAGCAGGACGGAATTATCCTGCCGGAACGCCATGTCCAGATCCTTCAGCCCGCCCCGCGCTTTGACAACGGAGAAACCGCGGCTTTCGATGTAGCGCCGCAGTGCATCACACTCGTCTTCTTTCAAAACGTCCGTGACAAAAACGAGGGGCATTCCCGGCTGCTCGCTGTGGATGCGTTCGAGAAAGGTGACCTGAGCTGTCCAGTATCTGCCGCGGTAGGGGGAATCAGGATTGACTCGGTAGTCGAAGGCGTCAAGATATTGTGTTTTTTCGCACAGCGCCATGAACGGCGGACGAACGGAAGCGGGGAGGTCACGTTCCCAGGAGATACGCAATATCTTCGATGTCTTGAAAGATGTGGCCAGTCCTTCAAACGCCGGTTCAAAAAAATAATTCTTGTGCAGGGCAAACTTGCCGTCCCGCTGCCGCTCCAACCAAATGTTGGCCACATGCTTGCCTAATGTGCGGGCAGCACCTTCGAAATGCTTCGCGAAGATCTCTTCAAATTCTTTTTTCGTCACGGAAACGCAGCCTGCCAGGGACATTCTGAAGGGGTAGCCGCCGCCAAGCGCCATTAGCTCGTCGAAGGACATCGTCCGTCCGACTATGACACTATGCAGCCTGTCCTGCGCCTCGCTGCCGATCGCCGCAACGCATGCGTACGGACCGGAGAGGCAGGAGGCATCGTCAAAGACATCCATGTCCACGCAGTCTATGGGACCGCCGCAGGCGACGGCATAGCGTTCCAGAAGCGATTCGCCCAGACTCAGCTTGCCGTTGTCACCACTGTCGATGCGGAGGTATTGCGGAATATTGCCAATAATTGGCGTTGCGCTTTCCTCGCAGAATCGCAGGAGCACAGCCTTGCCCAAGGGCGTTTCGGGCGGCCTCTTTTCCACAAGGTCCTTGCTGATCATCCTGTATTCCCGCATCTCCTCAGGGCGGAGAGCAGGGAAGGAAAGCGGCAGGCGCAAGGCAAGATCGGGCCACAGAGAACGCGGAGCGACGAGCAGGACACGCCCTTGTGAAGCGGCGTCGGCCAGACTTTTCAGCTCGTCATTTGTCTTTTTGGACAGCGGAATGCGGTCTTTAAAGAACTTCTCTCTCTTTTGAGCAGCCCCTTTAAAAAACTTCTTGTATGGGGAAGTGTTCAGCAGCATGAGCCGCCGTTCAATGTCATCAGGCAGGAATTCTTTAAGTTCCCTGCACCGTTCCGGATACTGCGCCAGCCTGTAGAGCTGGTTCCAAAACAAACCGTCGGTGAGTTCGACATCTTTGTCCGCCTTGTGCTGGGCAAGCAGCGAGTAGGCATAGCGGCATGGATCCAGCAGGAGCTCTATTTCCAGGGTATCCCAGACAAAAGAATTTGTCTTCAGTCCGCGCTTTTCCAGGATGGGTAGATCCCATTGCCGTATATTGTGACCAACAATGATTGGGGATTTTTTCAACCTTCGTAACAGAGAAGAAAGCTGTTCCTCTCCTTCATATTTTCGAGTTTCGCCATCTTGCAGAAAAGCAAATTCCCGTATCGCATCACCGTTGGACTCGAGGTCAAACACGGCATAGGGCAAATCCGCCCGGAATGCGTCCCACCGTTGGCGCCTAAAGTCTTTAGTCAGTGGCGTTGTAGGAAGCAGCATGGCAGCTGAAAGGGTACGTTCCTCGTCCTTGCCCGCAAAGTTGGAAAGGGCTTCAGACAGCTCTGCTTCTTCCAGCGTCCGCAGTATGTTTGCCAGAGAATCGTGCGTCATGCGGGAGAGGGCATGTGCCGCTTCTGGGGACTCATCTCTTGAGAATCTTTGCGCAAAGGCGCACAAATATTTAGCTTCCAGATCCTTAAGCAACTTTTCCCAATTGGCTATACTTTCGATGCATTCTGTCCGTCCGCACAGATACAAAAGCAGCAGGATGTCGTCGGGCAGATCATCCATGGGAGGAACGATCTCGCAGAGCGCTTCGCCATACTGCTCGTACAGCGTTTTCGTCAGTTCCCAGCTGAATTCCTCAGCCTTTGCGCCAACAAAGAGCTTCTGCGTCTCTGCCGTGTCCAGATGCTGCAAAAAATCCTTGACGCCTTTGGCTCGGGGATCATCCGCAAGTTTTTTTCGGATCATGGGATGCCAGGGTTCCAGGGAAATGCCGTGGAGCAGGCATTCGGCAAGCGTTTTCGTCAGTTCCCAGCTGAAATCCTCAGCCTTTGCGCCGGCAAAGAGCTTCTGCACCTCTGCCGCGCCCAAATGTTGCAAAAAATCCTTGACGCCTTTGGCTCGGGGATCATCCGTAAGTTTTTTTCGGATTATGGGATGCCAGGGCTCCAGGGAAATGCCGTGGAGCAGGCATTCGGCAAGAATTGCCCAGTCCCACTTTGCTTCAAGTGCCGCATCCAGCATGACTTTTATGAAAAGCGCTGAAGATGCCTCTTGCTGTTCCTGACCTTTTCCGGGCAGGATGCGTTTCAGAGCGGCGTCCCGAATGGCGTCGTGCTTTGCCAGAAGCCCAAGGACCTGTTCATCAGCTGCAATGGGAACATATCTATCGAGAAAAGGACCAATATATTCTTCATGCCGTTCCAATAATCCTGCCATGTTCTGCCAGTCCCGTATGCAGACAAGGCCATCTGTCTGTCCACAGAGACACAGAAAAAACAGCGCGGGGTCGGAAGACCGTCCATCTGGCGGAAAAACGGATGTGAAAACGGAGCTGTCCCGTTCGTAGAGGGACTGTGCAAGTTCCCAGCTCACGGATGACAGGTCTGCTCCTGACAGAAGCTTGGCGATCTCCGCCGTGCTTAATCCTGCCACGAAAGCCTCTTTTCCTGGTCCATCTCCTTCAAGCAGTTTCTTTCGGATCATGGGCTGCCAAGGCTCCAGAGAAATACCGTGCGACTGGCAGCCGATAAGCGTTTTCCAGTCCCATTCCGCCTCAAGTGCCGCATCCAGCATGACTTTTATGAAAAGCGCTGAAGATGCCGCTTTCTGTTCCTGACCTTTTCCCAAGATGCGTTTCAGAGCGGTGTCCCGAATGGCGCCGTGTTTTGCCAGAAGCCCAAGGATCTGTTCCTCGGCTGCAATGGGAGCGTATCTATCGAGAAAAGAACTGATATATTCTTCATGTTGTTCCAATAATCCTGCCATGTTCTGCCAGTCCCGTATGTAGGCAAGGCAGCTCGTTTGTCCACAGAGACACAGAAAAAACAGCGCGGGGTCGGAAGACCGCTCATTGGGCGGAAAACAGGATGTGAAAAAGGAACTGTCCCGTTCGTAGAGGGACTGTGCAAGTTCCCAGCTCACGGATGACAGCTCTGCTCCTGACAGAAGCTCGGAGATCTCCGGCGTGCTTAATCCTGCCACGAAAGCCACCTTTTCTGATCCATCTCCTTCAAGCAGTTTCTTTTGCAGGGCAGGGCTCAGCTTTTTCAGCGCAAATCCTTTTTGCCACAGGCTGCCAATGAGCTCCCAGGAATCCTCGGCAATGAGAACACTCAGGACTTTCTCTTTGACAAAGTCAAAACCTGGCAGCTCGTTAGGGTCAAAATCAGCCGGAAGCTGCAGAAAGCAGTTTTGCATAAGCGGCCATGTCTTTGGATCGTGTAGCAGAGATTCGAGAAAGGCATCCCTCTCAGGTTCCTGCGCGGCGCATTCGCAAAGGATGGGCACGAACTCCCGAGGACCATTTTCGCTCTTGTTCAGGAATGCCTGTAAAGGCCCGGCAATGGCATGTTCGTCATAGGAATGCTTTCCCCATGGGTCGTCTGATCCCTTAAAACAAGGATGCTCCCAATAGTGTTGCAGCGCCATGCGCAAACCATCCGGGGTGGATGCCGTTTGCAAATTGACCGCAGTTGTTCCCCGAATTTCAAATGTTACCCAATCGTGTTCGGAAAATGAACGTAGTTCACGTTTAGAAATATAGAAGCTTTTTATAGAGTCTATTTTGCTCCCTACTTCGTCGAACAGAACACCGTTGGTTTCTAAAAAACCATAGGGGTTTCCATTATCATTTGACGCTTTATAAAGCCCAAGGTATCCAAGATATCTGATAGAAATGCTTTTGGATGCTTGCGTAGATGAAAAATTTTCCGTGCCATCAGAAGCACTATTATTGGGTTTGCCATTATTGTCGTCTTTCCATACATTTTCATCATGTTTCATGATACCGCTCTCCGCATTGCATCCGCACATCGTCTGGAACGTCTTTTACTCAGTGGGAAATAAAGACCATCAATAGGTGCTCCCCTAAAAATGGACTGATATTCGTTGGGAAAATGGGATCACCTCAAATTCAATCCGAAATGCCACGACCTATTTGAAAGGCTTAAGCGTAGCTATTCAGTTGCTGAACTTGCTGATAGGACAGGTGTTCCACGAACTGAATGAAACATAAAAGGCAGGAAAAAACAAGGCCCTGCAAGGTTTCTGAAACCAAGCAGGGCCTCTTGAAAAGATAAATTGGTGGAGCTAGGCGGGATCGAACCGCCGGCCTCTTGAATGCCATTCAAGCGCTCTCCCAGCTGAGCTATAACCCCAAAGAGGACTCTCTTTTATAGCAATCTTCCCGGAGTGTCAATCGTTTTTTTGGAAACGGAACAAATCACTCCTTATAGCCACTTCCATCATTTGACCTGAACAACTTCCTTCACGCCAGGCACTTTCTCTTTCAATGTTCTCTCAATGCCCATCCGCAAGGTCATGGTCGCCATGGGGCAGGAACCGCAGGCTCCCTGCAGTTTTACCTTGACCACGCCATCATCCGTCACATCGATCAGTTCCACATCACCGCCATCCGCCTGCAAATGGGGACGCACCATATTCAAAATTTCTTCAACCTTTTCCCGCATAACAGACCTCCATCACGTAAAAAGCTTCATTTACCCCTAATGTCTCCAGATAAAGCTGAGACCACCGTTTGCCGGAAGAAATTCCGCCAATTGCAACTTGCTCTTGCCCAAAATATATTCCCAAAGTCCAGTCTGTTCTTTGGGCGGATACACAACTTTCGGTTTCCCCGATATTTTCCCCAACTGTCCGGCATACTCAACAGCATCCTGTAAACCGCCCAGCTGATCCACCAGTCCAACAGCCTTGGCCTGTTCACCGGAGAAAATCCGGCCATCCGCAAGGGCCCGAACCTTTTCCTCCGGCATGGAGCGTCCCTCCGCCACAGCCCGGACAAACTGGGAATGGACATTGTCCACCATTTCCTGAAGCAGTTTCCGTTCCTCGGCACTGAGCGCTTTATTGGACGCACCCATATCCTTGAGCGCTCCGCTCTTTACCACCTGCAAACCGACGCCAATGGTTTTCATCAATTCCTGCAGATTGGGAAATTCCAAAATAACGCCGATACTTCCGGTAATTGTGCCCGGATTGGCAAAGATCCGTTTGGCTGGAGCAGAAATATAGTATCCGCCGGAAGCCGCCACGGAGCCCATGGAGACCACCACCGGCTTGTCACCGACAGTCTTTTTGACCGCCGTGTAAATTTCCTGGGACGGCGCTACGCCACCGCCGGGAGATTCCACCCGCAAAACGATGGCCTTGATTGCAGCATTTTCCCTGAACGATTCCAGTTCATCGACAACTTTTTGCGCGGAAACGATAACTCCCCGCACTTCGATAACGCCAACCCGTTCACCGATAAAAGGCGTGCCCTTGCCGGCCGATGGCATCAGCATCATCAAAGCCGCAAAAAAAACAAAGATGGCTCCAAAAACACCCAGGGCCATCATAAAAGGCTTCTTTTTCATAGCATGACATCTCGGGCGGAATTTCCTCCGATGAGAAAATTCCGCCCGACCTTTGGATTGTCATCGAAAAACTTAAGGCTTGCAAAACTGCCAACTGGAACGTCAGTCAGAGCCTGTTACTCCTTGTTGGCACGTTCCATAGCGCCCTGCAGGATCATGCCCAGATTGGAAGTCGCGTTGTTCTGCGATCCCAGGTACGACTCCATGTTGGCTTTCTCCTTGCGATCCTCCAACTGCTTGATCGACAAGGCGATTTTGCGATCTCCGGTATCAATATTCAGGACAACGGCTTCCAGCTCATTGCCAATTTCGGTAAAGGTTTTCGGAGAATCCAGTTTTTCCTTGCTGAGCTCGGAAACATGAATCAGTCCCTCAATACCTTCCTCAATTTCCAGGAACACACCAAAATCGGTGATGGAAGTCACCTTACCGCGCACCAGCGTTCCCGGTTTGTAGCGGGTAGGAATGGTGCTCCAGGGATCCGGGGTCAAATGCTTGATGCTCAGCGAAAACCGCTCGTTTTCACGGTCGACATTGAGGACCACCGCCTTGACCATATCCCCTTTCTTGAACATCTCCGAAGGATGTTTGACCCGTTTGGTCCAGGAAATGTCGGAAATATGCACCAGGCCATCAATGCCCTCTTCCACGCCCACAAACAGACCAAAATCGGTAATATTCTTGACCTGGCCCTCAATAACCGTTCCCGGAGGAAACTCCTCGCCAATGACATCCCACGGATTGGGCTCGGTTTGCTTGAGGCCCAGAGAAATTCTCCGGTTGGCGACATCCACAGCCAGAACCTGCGATTCGACTTCGTCGTTGATGCTGAGAATCTTGCTCGGATTCTTGATCCGTTTGGTCCAGCTCATTTCCGAAACATGAATCAGGCCTTCCACGCCCTCTTCCAGCTCGACAAACGCGCCGTAATCCGTCAGGCTCACCACCTTGCCATGTACCCTCTGGCCAACCTGGTACTTGCTTTCCACATCCGCCCACGGATCGGGGATCAGTTGTTTGAGGCCCAGCGAAACCCGTTCCTTGTCACGGTCATACTTGAGTACCTTGACCTGAATCTTGTCGCCAACGGACAGGCGTTCAGAGGGATGGTTGACCCGTCCCCAGGAGATATCGGTAATGTGCAGCAGGCCATCAATGCCGCCCAGATCAATAAAGGCCCCGTAATCGGTGAGATTTTTCACCACGCCTTCCATTACCTGGTCTTCGTTGAGCGACTGCAGCGTGTCTTTCCGGAGACGATCGCGCTGTTCCTCAAGCAGCAGACGGCGCGACAGCACAATGTTGCCCCGGCGTTTGTTGAGCTTGATGATCTTGAATTCCAACGTCTGCCCCAGCAACTTATCCAGATTGCGCACCGGGCGCAAATCCACCTGGGAGCCGGGCAAAAAGGCATTGACTCCGATATCGACAGAAAGGCCGCCCTTGACACGGGCCAGAATACGGCCTTCAATAACCATGTTCTCTTCCAGCGAGCTCCAGATCTTCTGACGATCCGCCTTGACTTTGGAAAGGCTGATCAGGCCGTTTTCATTCTCGGTGCTTTCAATGTACACATCAAACTGATCGCCCTTGGAAACTGTTGCATTTCCCTGTTCATCCTGGAATTCATGAATGGCAATCACACCTTCCGATTTTGCACCCACATCCACCACGACCGAATCGTCATTCACCTGCACAATGGTTCCCCGAACCACGTTGCCAGGCACCAGCTCCTTGAGGCTGTTCTCGAACAGATCGGCGAAATTTTCCTCCATTTCACCGTTCTCCAAGCCCATTACTTCTTCTTCTCCACCATTTTGTCTTTCGTCAATCATGAAAACCTTACCCCCTGAATTTTCCTTTTCGCCATTACGGCGAAAGATCATGGCTTATACCACCATGATCTTATGAAAATAGCATAGGAAACAAGAGAAAACAAATTATTTTCCGCCGTCTTCTCCGTCTTTTCCCAGGGAACGCAACCTATCCAGCACCTCTTCGATAATCCAGCTGGGCGTGGACGCGCCAGCTGTCACGCCAACGCTTTCAACATGGTCAAACCAGGCCGGATCCATGCCTGAAGCTGTTTCGATGTGGTAGGTGCGAGGAACAATGGCCTGGCATATGGTTGCAAGTCTTGTCGTGTTGGCGCTGTTATGTCCTCCAATCACCAACATGACATCCACCTTGCCGGCGATCTCGCGCGCTTCATTCTGACGCACTGAAGTGGCGTCACAGATGGTCTTGATGACCCGCAACTCCGAACATTTTTCCAGGCAAATCCGGACGATGCTCTCCAGATTCTCGGAAGACTGCGTGGTCTGCGCGACAATCCCCAGCCGCTGCGCCGCAGGCAGGCTCCGCGCCTCATCCGGGGTAGCCACCACGTAGACATTACTGCTCCGCACATAGGAAACGATGCCCTTGACCTCCGGATGTTCGCGCTCGCCGACCAACACCAGCGTATAGCCTTCCTCATCCAGCATTTTGGCGCAGTTTTGCGCATTTTTCACAAACGGGCAGGTCGCATCCACGATCTCCAGTCCGCGCCGGACGAGCTCTTCGCGTTCCTGTACGGTAATGCCATGCGAACGGATGATCACCCTTCCCTGCCGGGCTTCCTGCACCGAATCGATGACTCGCACCCCCATCGCCTCCAGTTTGGCAACCATCTGTGGAGAATGGATAATCGGTCCCAACGAGGCGATTTGCTCCCCGCCAGCGGCAGCTTCCAGCGCCATCTGTGTGGCCCGTCTCACGCCAAAACAAAAACCGGCGCTTCGCGCGACGATAATATTCATCGGATCCCCTTTTCCGCAGCGCGTACCCGCACAATTTCCTCCATCCGGCTCAGCACCTCTTCTATGGTCAGTGTGGTAGCATCAATCACCACAGCATCATCCGCCTTGCTCAGAGGGCTGTCCGTGCGGTTCATATCCGCCCGATCCCGTTCCTGCATTTCCGCTATGGTACTCTCCAGATCGGCGGCAATGCCACGGGCACGCAACTCCAGCCAGCGTCTTTTCCCACGTTCCGCCACATCCGCCGTCAGAAAAAATTTCACATCTGCCTTTGGAAAAACCACCGTCCCGGTATCACGCCCTTCCAGCACCACACCACCTGCCGCCCCGATCTCCTGCTGGCGCCGCACCAGAATCCGCCGCACCCCGCTGCAGCTGGAAATCCGGGAAGTCAGCAGGCTTATTTCCGGCGTACGAATGGCTTCGGAAACATCTTCACCGTTCAACAAAACCCGCTCGCCTTCCGCCTCCCTGCGAAAATCGATACGTTGCTCCCCACACAGCTTTGTCACCTGCTCGCAATCCTCGCAGTCACAGTTTGCGCGATAGGCCGCCAGCGCCACCGCACGATACATGGCGCCGGTATCCAGCGCGATATACCCCAGCCGGGCCGCCAGCCGTTTGCACAGCGTGCTTTTGCCGGAACCGCAGGGGCCGTCAATCGTAATAATCAATCCGTTCATCGTCTTCCCATCCATAGTTTGATTGCAATCAGCGCGAAACAATTCCTTGAAGCTGCTCCCAGAATCCGGGAAAGGAGATATCCGTGCAGGCGGCATCCGCGATACTCACCGCGGACGATGCGCGCAGTCCCGCAACCGCCATGCTCATGGCGATGCGGTGATCGCCATGCGACTTCACATTGGCTCCCTGGAAACTCGCCCCTCCCCGGATAATCATGCCATCATCACGAGTTTCCACCGCAACACCCAGTTTGACCAGTTCCCCGGCCATGGCCGCGATACGATCCGTCTCCTTGACCCGCAATTCACGGGCATCACGAATAACGGTCGTTCCTTCGGCCAACGCAGCAGCCACACACAGCACAGGCAACTCGTCAATCAGCCGGGGAATGAGCGCCCCGCCAATTTCCACGCCATGCAGGGCACTTGTCCGTACAAGGATATCCGCAACCGGCTCACCGGCTTCCTCGCGCCGGTTTTCCAGCTCAAGGTGCGCCCCCATGTTCCGCAGCACCTCAAGAATGCCATCACGGGTGGGATTGACGCCAACGTTCACAAGCCGCAACTGCGAATCCGGCACCAGAAGCGCCGCCACCATGAAAAACGCGGCCGACGAGATATCCCCCACCACGGTCAGCTCACGCCCATACAACTGAGGACGGCCATGCACCGTGACCTGCCCGGGAGAAGCTTCGACTCTTGCCCCGAAAAAACTCAGCATCCGCTCGGTGTGATCGCGCGAAGGATACGGTTCGCGCACCGTGGTCTGCCCCTCGCAAAAGAGACCGGCCAAAAGCAGCGCCGATTTGACCTGGGCGCTTGCCACCGGCGAATTGTACCTGAAAGGATGCAAATTGCCTCCGCTTACGGCAAGCGGAAGATTTTCGCCCCCGTGACGACCGGTGATCCGCGCTCCCATGCCGGCAAGCGCGCCGCTCACGCGTTTCATCGGACGACGGCGCAGGGAAGCGTCACCGCTCAGCACGGAAAAAAAAGGCTGCGCGGCCAGAATGCCGGTCAAAAGCCGTACGGTCGTTCCGGAGTTACCACAGTCGATGACATCTTGCGGTTCCTGCAAGCCATCCAGTCCCACTCCCGCGATCTCCAAAACATTATTCCCCAGTTCCGTGACCGGCACGCCCAGCGCCCGCATGGCGTTCACCGTGCTGAAGTTGTCCGCGCCAGGCAAAAAGTTGCGGATATGTGATGTGCCCCTGGCCAGCGAGGCCAGCATCACCGCGCGGTGCGAGACCGACTTGTCTCCCGGCACCACAATCTCGCCGCGCAAACCGGCGCGCGCAGGTTCGACCGTTCTGCATTCCGGTTCCTTCATGACTATTTCCCCTTCCCTCCCAATTCTTTCTTCATATCCCAGTAGAACAGATCGCTTGCGGCTTCGCCCCTCGCGGCCCCTTCCTGTTACTTTACTTGCGGCAGACGCGCACGCAGCGCACGCGCGCGGATGAAAAAATCTTCCAGCGCCTTTTCATCTCCGGATGCGATATGCTCCTTCAACGTTTTCCAGAGCGTTTCAAAACAGGTCATCGCATCCAGCAAGGCTTCCCTGTTGGAAAGCGCGATATCACGCCACATGACCGGATCGGAAGAGGCTACCCGGGTAAAATCCCGGAAACCGCCAGCGGAAAATTCCAGGAGCCGTCCCGCAAGCCGCTCCCGTTCTTCCACCGTATCCACCATGGTATAGGCCACCATGTGCGGCAAATGACTGACCACCGCCATGATCCGGTCATGACGGCCCGCTTCCATCTCCACAACCTGGCTTCCGGCCGCGTTCCACAGCGCCCGCACCCGGTCCAGTGCATGTTCCGGCGTTCGCGGCGTGGGCGTCAGCACGCAGAACCTGCCGCGAAACAACGAGGAAAAGGCGGCTGCCGCGCCACCTTTCTCCGTGCCCGCCACCGGATGTCCGGGAACCAGCGCCGCTGTCTGCGGTACCAGAGGCTCAATCTGCGCAATCACGTCTTCCTTGACGCTGCCAACATCGGTAATGACGGCATCCGGCGCAAGCCCCGGCAAAGCGGCCTCAAGAGCTCTCCGCATTGCCCGTACCGGCGTGGCCAGCACAACCATGTCCGCGTCACGCACGCCTTCCGCAGGATCCGAAGAGGCACTGTCCACAATCCCTCTTGCAAGCGCAACCTCCAAATTGGATTCGGAAACATCAACACCGCTTACCTGCGCCACCGCGCCCGCCTCACGCAAGGCCAGCGCAAGCGATCCACCGATGAGCCCCACACCTATCACTGCCAATTTGTTCACTACATATTCCGCCATACCCGCCTCTATGCACCTCCCGCATCGTCCCTCACCGTAAAAACGCCCACTGGAAATTCTCAAATTCACATGCCTTGACCGCCCGGTTCAAGCTGTCCTAGACTTGAGAAAGTTCAAAGAGACTTGAAAAATCCGGCAAACGCAACGAAAAAAACTATCACGGAATGTATCCGGCGTAAGAACAGGGGCAGGAATTCACAGATGATGTGCCGTTTTTACAAAAGATGCGTTCCAGAACATTCACTTTTTCTCAAAGAAAGGGCAAAGCAATGGCCATTGCCGCCAAAATTAGCGCCTCCCTGGAAAAATCCTCATGGATCCGCAAAATGTTCGAGCAGGGCAACGAACTGCGTAAAATCCATGGCAACGACAACGTTTTCGATTTCACCATCGGCAACCCGGCGATAGAACCGCCCGATGCCTTCAACCGGCATCTGCTGGAACTGGCGCAGCATCCCATCCCCGGAATGCACCGCTACATGAGCAACGCCGGTTACGAGGAGACCCGCAAGGCCATTGCGGATCGAATCTCGGAATCCTCGCCGCAACCGCTGGAGGCCCGGCACATCGTCATGACCTGCGGCGCGGGCGGCGCGCTCAACGTCACGCTGAAAACCATTCTGGATCCCGGTGACGAAGTTATTGTGCTCAACCCCTTCTTCGTCGAATACCGCTTCTATATCGACAATCACGGCGGAGTCACCAAAGAAGTTCCCACCGTGCCCGAAACATTTCTCCCCGACATATCAGCGATTGAACGGGCCATCGGCGGAAAAACCAGGGCCATTCTCATCAATTCGCCCAACAATCCTACTGGCGTTGTCTATCCGGCGGAGCTGCTTGACGAACTCGGCGCCCTTCTGGAACGCAAAGGACGCGAATACCGGCGCACCATTTACCTTATCTCCGATGAACCCTATGCGCGCATTCTCTACGACGGCGCACATCTTCCCTGTGTCTTCGCGCACATCCGCAATGCCGTCATCGCCACGTCGCATTCCAAAGATCTGGCGCTGCCGGGAGAGCGAATCGGTTACCTGGCCGCCAATCCCGCCATGGATGATGTGGATCAGTTCATGGCCGGCGCCATTTTCAGCAACCGCATCCTGGGCTATGTCAACGCACCGGCCCTGATGCAGCGTCTTGTCGCCCGCCTGCAACACGAATCGGTGGATATCGCCGCCTATCAGGAAAAACGGGATCTCCTCTACAACCACATCACCGCGCTCGGTTTCGCCACCGTCAAACCGCAGGGAGCTTTTTATCTTTTCCCGCGCACCCCCATAGAAGACGATGTCGCTTTCGTCCAGCGGGCGCTCAAGTACAACATTCTGACCGTCCCCGGATCGGGTTTCGGCATGGCCGGCCATGTCAGACTGGCCTACTGCGTGGACAAAGCCATGATCGAACGCAGTTTGCCCGCATGGGAAAAACTGGCCGCCGAATTTGCACACGCCTAGACTCTTCTGCAGTCCTTTACGCGCCCGCTTTTTCAGGAAGCGGGCGCGCCACCCACAATCTGCAACTGCAAGGATTTGACACCCCGGAAGTGATTCACGCTCAGACGGTACACAAAGTCTGCCATTCGGCCAACATTTATCCCCAGACCAAAGTTTTCCATACCGGTGGTATTGAACCAGATGGCGGGAAAAGAACGTCCCTCGCGTTCCAGAAGCAGGCGCAGATGGCCGCCACGCCCCACCAACTGCCGTTTGACCACTGCAAAACGACCGATGAGAAGCGGCATTGCAAAATCGTTTCCCCAAGGTTCCAGACGGCCAAGAATGTCCATGGTTTCCAGCGTCAGCAATTCGGCCGGCCAGTCGGCGTCCACATAGTAGACCGGCCGCAGGGGCGCATCGCCCAGCTGACGGCGGGTTTCCGCTTCAAACAAGGAGACAAAGCGGGGAAAATCCGCCAAAGCAAGTGTCGCCCCCGCCGCGCCTTCATGCCCCCCAAAAGCGCAGAGCAAGCCTGGTGCCGCATCGGCAACCGCCTGCAGAGCATCACGGACATGAAAGCCGGGAACGCCGCGAAAACTCCCGGAGATCAGGCCATCCTGTCCGGCTGATGGCGCGAACAGCGCGGTAGGTTTGCCGAAAATATCCACCAGCCGGCTGGCGGTAATGCCATGCACACCGCAATGACCTTCTTCCAGATAGAGCACCAGAGATTGTCCCTGATGCCCTTCGGCTTTCGTCAGTGCGCTTAGCCGCAGCTGGCGCTCCACCTGCCGCCGGGTATAATTCTCCTGTTCCAGAAGCTGCCATCGATACGCGGCTTCCGCATCGGTGGACGCGATAAAGAAATGAAAACCGGCGTCCGCCCAGTTCATCCGACCGGCGGCGGCCACCGGCGGCGCAAGTTTGAAAGCCACCGTCTCTGCGGTTACTTCGCCCTCCTGTTCCGCAAGAAAGACCCGCCAGGCGGGGCGCCGGCGCTCGTTAATCAATGCCAGGCCGCGGCGCGCCAACAGACGGTTGATCCAGCTGCGATCCGGACGCAGCGAAACACAGTCGGCGACTGTCGCCACAGCCACATAGTCAAGCAGGGCGGCCACACTCTCGACATGTTGCCGCAATCCGGTTTCCAGAAGCCGGCTGCGCACCTTCGCCATGACCAGAAAGGCCACTGCCGCGCCGCACAGATTCGGATCGTAGCCGCTGTCGGGACTCTTGGGATTGACCACCGCCAACGCGGAAGATGGTGCGCCTTCCGCAGGAAGAAGATGATGATCGGTGACAATGACCTCTACACCTTCGGCCTTCAGCCAGGCTATGCGTTCCTCGTCGCTGCTGCCCTTGTCGGCGGTAATGGTAAGCGTCGCGCCAGAAGCCTTTATCCGCTCCGCAACCGGCATGCTCAGCCCATAGCCTTCGGTCAGCCGGTGACTGGTCACCACGGTCAGGCGTTCGGCAGGCACGCCAAAATGATCGGTAAAAGCCGTCCACAGTACTGCGGCCGACGCAATGCCATCCGAATCATGGTCACAGGCAAAGGCTATTTTTTCTTCGCGTTCTATCGCCTGAACAATACGCTCCACCGCCCGGTTCATTCCGGGAATCCGGCCCGGATCAGGCAGACGCGCCAGTTCTCCCTCGCTCAGATCGGCAAGCGGCACCGGCTGCTCCAGACGGCGCGCCAGTACATCCGCAAGCCAGATGGGCAGACCATCCCGTCTCAAAGACTCATAGGCATCTTCCGCCCGCGGCCGCAATCTGATTTGCCATTCATCGGGAGCACGCATTGCCATCACCAAAAGAAAAAGCGGAAACGCCCTGCATGACGCTTCTGCTTTTTCCATTCAACTTCCAAAACAAGTAAAAAACACTGGAGAAAATTTTTACGGAGCTTCCCGCCCCTGTCAGTCTCCGCTTTGCCGGAATTCCAATCACCATCGGCGTCCAGCGGGGAAACATTGCCACCCTATCCCTGCGACATCTCCCCGGGTACCTTAGCGATGGTGACCGCCATGAGAGTGACCGCCTCCTCCACCGGGGCCCCGATAGTCGCCATGCCCGGGGGAGTGATGATGATGATGCGAAGGAGAGTCATAAGGATCCTCGTCATGATGATGGTGCGGAGGAGGAGGGCAGCACCCGCAACAGAAGCACAGAAACACCGTCACCAGCAACACCGATACTATTCTGGAGCTTTTCATATCCATTCCCTTTCCACCTTCCACAAGAAGACCCAAAACTTCCGTGCCTTTTTCAGAGCTGCGCCAGCGCCTGTTCAATATCTGCAATAATATCCGCAACATCTTCCAGACCGACAGAAAAACGGATGAGATCAGGACGAACGCCGCAGGCAACCAGCTGTTCGTCTGTCAACTGCCGGTGCGTGGTGCTGGCCGGATGCAGCAGGCAGGAACGCGCGTCTGCGACATGCGTCGCAATTGCCGCCATTTTCAGGTTGTCCATAAAGGCTGTGGCCGCAGCACGCCCGCCGGTGACGCCAAAGGTCAAAACGCCGCTCGTGCCGTGCGGCATGTACTTCTGTGCACGATCGTAGTAGCGGTTGCTCTTCAGCCCCGGATAGTTGATCCAGGCGATTTTGGGATGATGCTCCAGATATTCGGACACCGCCAAAGCGTTTTCACAGTGGCGCTGCATCCGCACCGCGAGGCTTTCCAGACCCAGGTTGAGCAGATATGCGTTCTGCGGCGACTGAATCGAGCCCAGATCGCGCATCAACTGCGCGGTTGCCTTGGTAATGAAAGCTCCCGCGCCAAAAGTGGTGGCATACACCACGCCATGATACGATTCATCCGGCGTACAGAGCCCCGGAAATTTGTCGGCATGGGCCATCCAGTCAAATTTGCCGCTGTCCACCAGCGCGCCGCCTACACCACTGGCGTGGCCATCCATATACTTGGTGGTGGAATGGGTGACGATATCGCAGCCGAATTCGATGGGGCGACAGTTGATCGGCGTGGGAAAGGTGTTGTCGAGAATAAGCGGTACGCCCATTTCATGCGCGACCTGCGCATATTTTTCGATATCCAGCACCACCAGCGACGGATTGGAGAGCGTTTCCGCAAAGATCAGCTTGGTGTTGGGGCGAAAGGCCGCCCGGATGGTCGCGGCGTCGGCATCGGGATCGATGAAGGTCGCCTCAATGCCCATCCGTTTCATCGTCACGGCAATCAGGTTGAAGGTACCGCCGTAAATTGCCGACGAAGCGATCAGATGATCGCCCGCGCTGCAGATGTTAAAGATGGAGAACAGCGTTGCCGCCTGTCCGGAGGCGGTCAGCATGCCGGCCACTCCGCCCTCCATGTCGGCGATTTTCGCGGCGACGTGGTCATTGGTGGGATTCTGCAGACGGGTATAGAAATAGCCCTTTTCTTTCAGATCGAAGAGCCGCCCCATCTGCTCGCTTGATTCGTATTTGAAAGTC
>JAFZPK010000154.1 GCA_017552515.1 Deltaproteobacteria bacterium
CTGATGTTGCAGGGCTTTTCCGGAGGATAAGGCCATGAGAACCATCAAGCTCCACATTGCCTATCACGGCGCCCGTTATGTGGGCTGGCAGATCCAGGCCGAAGGGCTTTCGGTACAGGGAGAACTGGAACGTGTGCTGGAACGGCTGACCGGCCACCCTGTACGGCTGATTGCCGCCGGACGCACCGACGCGGGCGTGCACGCCCGCTGCATGGCGGCGCATTTTCAAACGCCGCTTGATCTGCCCCTTACCGCGTTCCGGGAGGGCGTAAACCGTCTGCTGCCAGAAGATATTGCCGTGCAGGACGCTTTCGAAATGCCGTCAGGATTCCATGCCCGTTTCGATGCCAGGGGCAAGCATTACCGGTACACGTTGTGGTGCGCGCCGGTACGCTCCCCGCTGGAGGCGCCTTTCAGCTGGTGGCTGCGCCCGCCGCTGGATCTGGAGGCGATGCGCCATGCCGCGCGACAGCTTACCGGAATACACGACTTCGCGCAGTTTCGGATAGCGGGATGCGCCGCCCGTACCACGGTGCGCGAGATCTTTTCCATGACCTTGACGGAAAACGGGGAGCGGATCCTCATTGACGTGCGTGGCAGCGGTTTTCTGCGGGGCATGGTGCGGCTGATGGTGGGCGCTCTGGTGGACATTGGACGCGGACGCGCCACCTGCGAAGAGCTGGACCGGCGTCTGCACGGCGAAACGCCGCAGCGGCGCCTGTGCGCTCCGCCGCAGGGACTGTGCCTGATGGAAGTCTACTATTGAGGCCTTCCTCCATTTACGAATTTCTTCTCACCTTTTCAAAAGGACGATGTTGACAGCATTATGCCAATGAACGATACGCTTTGCGATATTTTGCCGCTGGTGGAGCGGCCTTCACGCTACCTGGGCGGTGAATACGGCGCTGTGCGCAAGGACCGCGCGAAGGTGGACATAAGCGTGGCGCTGGTTTTTCCGGACGTCTACGAGGTGGGCATGAGCAACATTGGCCTGGCCATCCTCTACGAATGCCTCAACCGGGAACCCTGGATTGCGGCGGAAAGAGTCTACGCGCCCTGGCCGGATCTGGAGCGGCAGCTGGAAGAACGCCGTCTGCCACTGGCCTCGCTGGAATCGGAAACCCCGCTTTCACGCTTCAACATCGTCGGTTTTACCCTGCAGTACGAGATGAGCTACAGCAACGTGCTCAACCTGCTGCGTCTGGGCGGCATCGCGCTGGAAAGCGCCCAGCGGGGGGAAGATGCGCCGCTCGTCATCGCGGGCGGCCCCTGCGCGTACAACCCGGAGCCGCTGGCCGATTTTCTGGATGCGGTGGTCCTCGGTGACGGGGAAGAGGTGCTCGTGGAGCTGTGCGCCGCACTGCGCGAATCGAAACGGGCACGCGAGCCCAGAGCGGAGCTGCTGAAACGGCTGGCAACGATTGAGGGCGTCTATGTGCCCGGCCATTTCACACCGATCTACCAGGAGGACGGGAGACTGACCGCCATCGAAGCGCGCGAGGGAGGAAAGAGCAGGGTGCGCCGGCGTTTTGTCGCCGATCTGGATGGCGCGCCCTACCCCACCACGCCCATCATTCCCTTCATGCAGACCATTCACAACCGGGTAGCGGTGGAAATCTGCCGCGGCTGCACGCGGGGCTGCCGTTTTTGCCAGGCGGGCTTCATCTACCGCCCGGTACGGGAACGCCGCATGGAGACCATCACCAGCATCCTGTTCGAGGCGCTTGAGCGCAGCGGCTTCGAAGATGTGTCGCTTCTGTCGCTGTCGGCCGGCGACTACAGCAGCATCGAACCACTGCTCACCTCCCTGGTCAAAACGCTGGACGAGCAGCGCATTGCGGTATCGCTGCCCAGCCTGCGGGTGGGCTCTCTCAGCGCCGCCATGCTGGACGAGCTGCGCAAGATCCGCAAAACCGGCCTGACGCTGGCTCCGGAAGCCGGTACCGAACGGATGCGGCGCGTCATCAACAAGGGAATCAGCGAAGCGGATCTGCTGGCGGAATGCCGTACGGCCTTCGAACTTGGCTGGCGCCTGATCAAGCTCTACTTCATGCTCGGCCTGCCCACGGAAACCGCCGAAGATCTGGAGGGGCTGGTCGAACTGGCTGCCAGGGTCAAACGCTGCGGCAAGGGAACGCCGGGGGGAGCGGACGTGCATGTTGCCGTCTCAAGTTTCGTGCCCAAAGCGCATACACCCTTTCAATGGTGTTCACAGCTCCATCGGGAAGCCATCGAAGAACGCCAGAACCTCCTGAAAGACAGTTTGCGCCGCAAAAAACTGCGTTTCAAATACCACGATGCCCGTATCTCCTTCCTGGAAGGCGTCTTCTCCCGCGGAGACCGGCGCCTGGGACGGGTGCTGCGCTGGGCGGTCGAACACGGCTGCCGCTTCGACGCCTGGGGAGAACATTTCCGTTTCGACACCTGGATGGAAGCCTTTGCCGCCAACGGCCTTGACCCGCATTGGTACCTGCGCAAACGGGACATGGATGAGGTTCTGCCCTGGGATCATATCGATTCCGGACTGGAAAAGGCCTTTTTGGCGCGTGAATGGAACAAGGCGCTTGCCGGAGAAATCACGCCCGACTGCCGCGGCGGTCACTGCAGCAACTGCGGCGTCTGCGATTTTCAGGAGATCGCTCCCCGCATCGTTTCCGGGGATGCGAGGACGCCGTCCGCCGGCACCGTTCCGACGCCGGCGGACGTGAAGACAACTTCGCCCCTGCAAGAGCGCGTCATCGTTCGGATGCGCCTGGCCAAGACCGGCAAGACCCGTTTTTTGGGACATCTTGAGATGATGAGCGTGGTCCATCGCGCCGTGCGCCGCGCACGGATCCCGGTGCGCTTTTCCGAGGGTTTCCATCCCGCTCCGCGCATCGCGTTCGGCGACGCCCTGCCCCTGGGCGTGGAAAGCCTTGCCGAAATTGTCGACATGGAACTGAACGAATCCCTTGATCCTTCCGCAGTCGAAGCAGCGCTCAACCGCGAGCTGCCCGAGGGAATAGCCGTGAGCGGGGCGGTACGAATTCCGCCGGGGACACTTTCTCCAGCGGAAAGCGTCGAATCCAGCTGCTACCGGATAGCCCTGAACGGTGAGGACAGGACACAGCTTGAGGAACGCATCACCAGTTTTCTGGCCGCTTCCGAGATCTGGGGGGAACGCCCCGACCGTCACGAGCCAATGGAACTGCGTTCCAATGTGTTGGATGCCTCCTGCACAGAGGAAGCCCTGCTGCTGACCATCCGGCGCGGCAGCCCATTTCCGGCGGCAGCCTGGCTGCTGAACCTCTCGTGGGATCAGCTGCGTGCCGGAAGGATTGTCAAGATTTCCATCCGCCTTAAAAAATGTTCAAAGTAAAAACAGGGTTTACAACAGCTGCCATAAAGTTATTATAGATAGTTTCCAAAACAGGCGGCGAGACCCTTTTCACCAAAGAAGGCGGGCAGGGCGAACATGGCAGGCCGTGCCTTCTTTTTTGGGGGAAACGGGCCAATTACACGAGGCGATTCACGAATGAATGAACAGGCGGTTGTCAGCAGATACGCACGGAAGCGGAAAAACGGACGCGCACGTTCCGGAGCCAGGGCATGAACAAGGAGCTGGTGATCAATACCACCGCTCAGGAAACCCGCATCGCCCTGCTGGAGGATGAACGGGTCGCCGAACTCTACATCGAGCGCGGGCGGGAACACAGTCTGGTCGGCAATATCTATCTGGGGAAGGTCCTGCGGGTAATGCCCGGCATGCAGGCCGCGTTTGTGGATATCGGGCTGGAGAAGGCAGCTTTTCTGCATGTCGCGGATCTTCGCACCGAAATGGAGGAACTGGCCAAACTGTTCGACGAGGCGCCTTCGGCAAACGCCGCCGGTGAGGAAGATACGGCCAGTTGGTCTTCCATTGAGGATCTGCTGGTGGAAGATCAGGATCTGCTGGTGGAAGTGGCCAAGGAACCGTTGGGCACCAAGGGGGCGCGCATCACCTCCTACATCACGCTGCCAGGACGTCATCTGGTCTTCATGCCGACGGTCAATCACGTGGGCGTGTCGAGGCGTATCGAAAACGAACAGGAGCGGGAACGGCTGCGCGCGCTGGCAACAGAGCTCCGCCGGCCGGGCGGCGGTTTCATCGTCCGGACCGCGGCGGAAGGGAAAGGTCTGGAGGAACTGGCTGCCGATGCCGCCTATCTGACCGCCATCTGGGACAATATCCAGCGGGAAAGAAAACAGAAAAAATCTCCCTGTCTGCTCCATCCCGATCTGGATATCACCTGCCGGGTGCTGCGCGACGTGCTCACCGAAGATGTTAACCGCCTGATCGTGGATTCCGAGGTGGAGTTCGAGAAGATCAGCCATTTTCTGCACACCTTCATGCCGCGGCTGGAGATCGCCACCAAGCTGTACAGCGATGCCGAACCGATTTTTGACGCTTTCGGCATCGAAGACGAAATCACCCGGGCGCTTTCCCGCAAGGTCTGGCTTAAAAGCGGTGGGTATATCACCATTGAGCAAACCGAAGCCCTCACCGCCATTGACGTCAATACCGGCCGTTTTGTAGGCGGGCACAATCTGGAAGACACCATTTTCCGCACCAACCGTGAAGCGGCGCGGGAAATTGCCTTTCAACTGCGGCTGCGCAACATTGGTGGGCTGATCGTCATCGATTTCATCGACATGGAGGAAAACGCGCACCGCGAGGAGATCCACACGGAACTGGAAGAAGCCTTGCGCAACGATCGCAGCAAAACCAATGTGCTCAAGATCTCGGAATTGGGCCTGGTGGAGATGACCCGCAAGCGGGTACGGGAGAACCTGGGACATATCCTGTGCGCGCCGTGCCGTCACTGCGAGGGGCAAGGCTCTGTCAAAAGCTGCCCGACACTGGCCTATGAAATCCTGCGCGAGCTGGAAAACCGCATGCGCAAAAAGGACGGTGGAGCGATAACCGTGGCGGCGCCGCCAGAGGTTGCGCTGTTTTTGACCGAAAGGGAGCACGAGGGTATTGAAACACTGGAACAGCGCTACCACCGCAAAATTACCGTAACCGCCCGCAGGGATGACAGCATGGACAATTGCTACGAAATCTGCGGTGCATGAAAATCCGGAAGAGCGGGATTTTTGCTTGACACCATACCGTCAAGCTATGTAGAGTCTCAGCTTGCGCTATTCTTTGGAACTATCATTGCATGAATGGAGTGAATCTTATGTATGCTATTATCCGAACTGGAGGAAAACAATACAAAGTCGCCGAGGGTGATTCCCTCAAGGTAGAGAAACTCGGCGGTGAAATCGGATCGACAGTTGAACTGGGCGAAGTGCTGATGATCGGCGGCGAAACGGTCCGTGTAGGCAACCCGCTGATCGAGGGCGCCAAGGTCACTGCCCGCATCATGAACCATGCCAAAGATCGCAAGGTTCTGGGATTTCATCACAAACGCCGCAAAGGCTACCGCAAAATGTTTGGGCACCGGCAGATCAAGACGCATCTGCGGATTTTGAGCGTTGAAGCATAAAGGGGGAATGGAACAATGGCACACAAGAAAGCGGGCGGAAGTTCACGCAATGGACGCGATACCTGTGGCAAACGGCTGGGACCGAAACGTTTTGACGGTCAATTTGTCACGGCGGGATCAATTCTCGTACGGCAGCGCGGCACCACTTTTCATCCTGGCACCAACGTTGGATGCGGCAATGACTACACGCTGTTCGCCAAAATTGACGGCGTTGTAAAATACGAACGCAAAGACAAATTTCGCCGCAAAATCAGCGTATACTCCGGCGAGTAATTGAAACAGGGATGACAAAAAGATGTTGAAAGCAAGCCCGAAGCCGTATCGCTTCGGGCTTTTTGCGGTTTTAAGGTGTTCAGCATGAAATTTATCGATCGGGCCAAAATCCATGTTCAGGCGGGAGACGGCGGACGTGGCTGCGTTGCTTTCCGGCGGGAGAAGTTTGTGCCGCGGGGCGGCCCGGATGGCGGTGACGGAGGCAACGGCGGCGCTATCCGGTTCCGGATACGGCCCGGAATGTCGTCGCTGGCGCCCTTTCATTACAAGATCCACTTTCACGCCGAAAACGGCAAGGCGGGAAGCGGCTCCCGCAAGCATGGCCGCAACGGCGCGGATCTGATCATCGACGTACCGCCGGGCACCATGATCTATCGCGACGAGGACGATCAGCTCCTGGCGGACATGACTGCGGAGAGCGAGGAGATCCTTCTCTTTGCAGGAGGTCGCGGCGGCCGGGGAAACGCATCGCTTTCAAGCGCTCATAAAATTTCCTACGACGCCCAGCCCGGCATGGAGGGAGAAAGCGCCTGGCTGCGTCTGGAACTCAAACTGCTGGCGGATGTCGGTCTGGTGGGACTGCCGAATGCCGGCAAATCCACTTTTCTCTCGGCGATCTCCAACGCCCGTCCCGAAATCGCCGACTATCCCTTCACCACGCTGACGCCGCAGCTGGGGGTCGTCCACTACAACGATTTTCAAAGCTTTGTGGTGGCCGACATTCCGGGACTGATTGAGGGAGCCGCCGCGGGCAAGGGCTTGGGGCACTACTTTTTACGCCAGATAGAACGTACCCGGGTCATCCTGC
The DNA here is from genome assembly GCA_017552515.1 of Deltaproteobacteria bacterium. Taxonomy (GTDB): domain Bacteria; phylum Desulfobacterota; class Desulfuromonadia; order Desulfuromonadales; family JAAYDE01; genus RGIG7977. The sequence continues at coordinate 6,592 of JAFZPK010000154.1, forward strand.
ATCTGCTGGATCCTCTGGCAGGTGAGGATCATGACGCGCTCGCCGCCTTTGACGCCATCAACCGCGAGCTGGAAGCCTACGATCCGGAACTTTTGAAGAAGAAGCAACTTGTGGTGCTGACCAAAATGGACGTGCCGGAAGCACGCCAGGAAGCGGAGCAGCTGGTCAAACGTTTCGGGGAACGGCATTTGCCGGTTTTCAGGGTTTCCGCCGTCACCGGCGAGGGCATGACGCCGCTCATCCGGGAGGTGGGACGCTGTCTGGAAGCACTGGCATAAGCCAGAAGAATGGCTCCCCCAAAAAAAACACTTTTTTTCCAAATACTTACGTAAGGGAGCGATCGCTGGACAGCAGTTTGACTATCCGCAGCAGATCCTCGTGGGAAAGATACTGTATTTCGATTTTTCCCCCATGCACC
>JAFZPK010000155.1 GCA_017552515.1 Deltaproteobacteria bacterium
GGGATGGACGAACCTCTGGTGTTCCTGTTGTCACGCCAGTGGCAATCGCAGGGTAGCCATGTTCGGAGTGGATAACCGCTGAAAGCATCTAAGCGGGAAGCCAACCTCAAGATAAGATCTCCCTGGGGGCTTGCCCCCCTAAAGGTCCGTTGGAGACTACAACGTTGATAGGCCGGCGGTGTAAGCGTGGTAACACGTTCAGCTTACCGGTACTAATTGACCGTGAGGCTTGACCATAAAAGCTTTCTCTTGAGAGCGGGCAGGTACTGCCTGCCCGCTCTCAAAAATAGATTTCCAGTTGTATGCAGTGGAGGATCGGGATATTTTACAGTTTAAAGAATTTTCCGGTAGCAATAGTGCGAGGGCCACACCTGTTTCCATTCCGAACACAGAAGTTAAGACTCGCCACGCTGATGATACTGCACGGGAGACTGTGTGGGAAAGTAGGTCGCCGCCGGATCTAAAAAAGAGAAACCCGTCTAACCGCGGGTTTCTCTTTTTTTTGTTTGAAAAGCGGGAATTGGGCGGGATGCCCAGCTCCCGCTTTTGTTCTATCTGGTCCAGACGGCGGCCAATAGTGTGTTACAAGTGAGGTGTTTACCTGTTTTCTTACTGGTCAAGATAGCTTCGTATTGACAAAAGTATAAGCTCAAAATTATATTTGTTTCCATGGAATGGCTTATTGAATACACCGATGAATATGGGGAATGGCTTGAAAGCCTGACGCTGGAGCAACAGGAAGATGTTGTTGCCAGCGTAGAACTCCTGCACCGTAAAGGGCCAAATCTTGGTTTTCCGTACAGCTCCGGGATAAAAGGATCCCGTTATGGTCACATGAGGGAACTCAGAACTCAAAGCGGTGGACACCCGCTAAGGACTCTTTACGCTTTTGACCCGCGCCGGGTTGCCATTCTGCTTATCGGGGGCGATAAAACCGATGATGATACATGGTACGAAAGAATTGTGCCGGTTGCAGACAGGATTTACGAAGAACATCTACAGGAACTCAAAAAGGAGGGGTTGCTTGATGGCTAAGAATTTTCAGGACTTTGTTCGCTCCATGCCGCCAGAATCCAGAGCACGCGCCATGGCCAAGGCAGATGCCATGCTTGCGGAAATGCCTCTCCAGGAAGTCCGTCGGGCCCGTGGTCTTTCCCAGGCGCTTTTGGCAGAGGCGTTGCAGGTTAGCCAGCCGTCCATAGCCCAGATGGAGAAGCGCACGGATATGTATATTTCGACATTGCGCAGCCATATTCGCGCAATGGGGGGAGAATTGGATGTGATTGCGCGTTTTCCTGAAGGAGATGTGCGGATTTCCAATTTTTCTGATTTATCAGAATCCACCGGCAAAGAGACTCTGGCAGAACCGCTCTCTTGAGAACGGGGGTGATCCTATTTGTGAGGTGATCCCACTGTTTATAACTTGATCACGGCGGTTGAAAACATGTCCGGAGCGGATGTGTTGGCGGCCGCCGTTTTTTTTAGGCTGTTTTTTTCCACTTCCATTTGTATCCCATGCCAGGTGTTATCCTGCAATGAGGATATTCGCTGTTGTAGAAGTTTTGATAACCTGCCGGGTCTCAAAACTCGTCTCAATATATGCAGCTGGAGCTCTTGCAAATAAAAAGCAACGGCTGGGCAAGCCGTTGCTTTTTGGGGGGTGGGACTTCTTGAGGGACCAATATACTTCTTTGCTTCTTATACCTGGGACAACACCGCTTTGCCAAAACAGGTTTCCGGCTGAAGCTGGAACGCTTCTTCAAGGTCCTGTTCGGAGAATTCCGCCAGTTTCCAGCATTCGGGGGAGGCGAGGATTTTCTGCACCATTTCGTGATTGAATTCGTGGCCCGATTTGCTGGCCTTGATGTGCCCCAGAATCGGGAAACCGAGCAGACTAAAATCACCAATTATATCAAGCATTTTATGACGGACAAATTCGTCCGGGAAACGCAGGCCTTCCGGATTGAGCACCGCATTGTCGCCCACAACGACTGTATTCTTGAAGGAAGCGCCTTTGGCCAGGTTGTTTGCCTTGAGGTATTCAAACTCTTTCATGAAACCGAAGGTACGTGCCGGCGCGATTTCCTGAAGGAAAGATTCCGGCGTTACCTTGATGGTATGGCTTTCGGTGCCGATGCAGGGATGATCAAAGGCAATCTTGAAGGTGATGCGGAAAAAACGCGAGGGGATGATGTTGATGCGTTTTTCTCCGGAGGCCAGGGAGATCGGTTTGCGGATGGACAGGTATTTGCGCGTGGCATGCAACTTTTTGATGCCGATAGCGCGAATTTTTTCAACATAGAACAGTGCGCTGCCATCCATCACCGGAACTTCCGGACCATCAATATCAATATTCAGGTTGTCAATGCCGAAGCTGTACAGTGCGCCCAACAGATGCTCGACCGTTGCAACGCTTGCGCCGTTGCGGCCAAGAACCGTGGCCATGCGCGTATCCACCACGTTTTCCGAACAGGCCTTGATGGAAACAATCCGGTCGCCCATATTGCGGTAAAAAATGATGCCATTGCCGCTTTGTGCCGGACGTAGCGTAACATGGATAATCTGACCGGAATGGACTCCGACGCCGGAGAAGGTCAGGGGGGCTGCCAAGGTGCATTGATTGATCATCTTTTTTTCTCCCCGTAATGCGGTTCAGATACTTGCCATATAGTTATGCAAGATGTTTGCCATGTTGTAATATGTTGATTTTAATTGATATTTTTGTTCGCGCTCTGCAAGTGACACGAGAGTGTGACTTTAAAAGCACACCTCTTCCCGGATATCGCTGGCAAACCACAAGTTGGAGGGGACATACAGGAATGGCCTGGCAGACCTGATGGGGAAAAGTCGGAAAGATTGTCGATATAAATCAATAATTTCAAGATGTTACGCTTGGGCAGATTGCCTTGCAGACTCGTACACTCTCGAAGGTAGGAGGGGTGAATCTTCACAGGGGGAGATGCTTTTTTAACTCGCGAACAGTGATCCGCTTCCGGCAATTTCCGGGGGAGTGCGCTGAAAATGGCGGTAGGCCAGCGCAGTGGCGATGCGCCCGCGTGGAGTGCGGTGAATGAAGCCCTGCTGGAGCAGGTAGGGTTCGATAACATCCTCGATGGCGTCTTTTTCCTCGCCGATGGAGGCGGCCAGAGTTTCCAGCCCGACCGGTCCGCCGTTGAACTTGTCGATGATGGTCAAAAGAATCTGGCGGTCCATGTGGTCAAAACCGCTCTGATCGACTTCCAGCCGCTTGAGCGCTTCTCTGGCGATATCCAGCGTGATTTTCCCCTTGCCCTTCACTTCGGCGAAATCTCGGACCCGGCGCAGCAGCCGGTTGGCAATACGCGGCGTGCCGCGGCTGCGGCAGGCGATCTCCCGGGCTCCGTCCTCCTGGGTGGGAATCTGCAGGATGGAGGCGCTGCGTGTGACAATTTGCAGCAATTCCTCCGGCTGATAGAACTCCAGCCGGGCGACGATGCCGAAGCGGTCGCGCAGCGGCGCGGAAAGGTTGCCCAGCCGTGTGGTGGCACCTACCAGGGTAAAGGCCGGGATATCCAGCTTCAGTGTGCGTGCCGCCGGCCCCTGGCCGATGACGATGTCGATCTGGAAATCTTCCATTGCGGGGTAGAGAATTTCCTCCACAACGAGCGGCAGACGGTGGATTTCGTCGATGAAGAGCACGTCACCCGCCTCCAGGTTGGTCAGGATAGCGGCCAAATCACCGGCCTTTTCGATGGCCGGGCCGGAAGTGGTCTTGAAACCGCCTTCCATTTCGGTGGCGATGATATGGGCGAGCGTGGTTTTGCCCAGGCCAGGCGGGCCGTAGAGCAGCACATGGTCCAGGGGCTCCTTGCGTTTGCGGGCCGCCTGGATGAAAACGGCCAGGTTTTCCTTGGTCTTGTTCTGGCCTGTGTATTCATGCAGACGCTGGGGACGCAGCCGGAGTTCCGAGGCATCCTCGTCGGTTTTGCTGGCGGTGATAAAACGTTCCTCCATGGTGTGCGTACCTTCCGGTCAAGAGGTCAGGGGGAGAGCAGTTTGAGCGCGCCGCGCAGCAGCTGCTCCACGGTGGTTTGGGCATCCACCTCAAGCTGATCCAGCGCCTTTTGAGCCTGGTGCTCCTTGTAGCCCAGCGCTACCAGTGCCGTGAGCGCGTCTTCACGCGCGTAGGCCGCCGAAGGTTCCGGGCTGGAAGGCAGGGCTGGCGCATCCGTTTCAGGCGGTGCAAGCCTGTGGATCTTTTCCTTCAGTTCCAGCAGCAGCCGTTCGGCGGTTTTCTTGCCGATGCCGGGAACGCTGGAGAGCCGCCGGATGTCGTGCTGTTCGATGCTGCGGCAGAATTCACTGGCCTGCATGTTGGAGAGGATGGCCAGCGCCAGTTTGGGCCCTACGCCGGAGATGGACAGCAGGCAGGAAAACAGTTCCCGGTCGAACATGGTCAGAAAACCGTAGAGGTTAATGGCGTCTTCCCGCACGGCGGTGTGGATGAAAAGGGTGATGGCGCCGCTTGCGGGCACGCTGCAGAAGACTGACAAGGGCACATGCACCTGATAGCCGACGCCGCCGACATCAACCACCATGTAATCCGGCGCCTTGTGGACAATTTCTCCGGAAAGGCGCGCGATCATGACGCGCTCTCCTGAAGCGCCAGCGCGGGATGGCGCGCCAGCTTGGCCGCCAGCGCGCTGCTGTGGGCATGGCAGATGGCGACCGCGAGCGCGTCGGCCGCGTCCTTGGCCGCCGCGGAGGGGAGGTTCAGCAGCACCTTGGTCATCTGCTGCACCTGTTCCTTGTTGGCCTTGCCGTATCCCACCACCGAACTCTTGATCTGGAGCGCGCTGTATTCATAAACGGGCACATGATGCAGGGAGCCGGCCAGAAGCGCGACACCGCGCGCATGGCAGAGCTTTAAGGCGGACGAGACGTTCATCGCGACGAATACCCGCTCCACGGCCAGTGCTTCGGGGGCGAATTCGGTGATAACCTCGTTCAAACGCTGGTAGATGACCGCCAGCCGTTCCGCCAGAGGCGCATCCAGCGGGGCGCGCGCCGTGCCGTGCGCAAGATGCACGAGCCGCGAGCCCGACGATTCCACCACCCCGAACCCGGTTATGCGCGACCCCGGATCCACCCCCAAAATGCGCATTGTCCGCCTCCAGTTTCCTTTCTGCCGAGCCTACTCCATAAGTTTCTCCATCTCCTCGTCGGAAATGGAGAAGTTGGCATAGACATTCTGCACGTCGTCGCAGTCTTCCAGCTTTTCCACCAGGCGCAGCATCTGTTCCGCCTGTTTGCCGGCAAGCGGCACGGTGCTCTTGGGAATCATGGTGATCTCCGCCGATTCCCACTGCAGCTGTTTGGCTTCCAGCGCGTCCCGCACCTCGATGAAATTCAGGGGATCGGTGATAACCTCGATGGTGTCGCCGTCGTTGGTGACATCCTCCGCGCCGGCTTCCAGCGCCGCTTCAAAGATGGCGTCGAAGTCCTTATCCGGAGCAAACGAAATCAGGCCCTTGCGATCGAAGAGGAAGGCGACCGATCCGCTGATCCCCAGGTTGCCGTTGTTGCGGGAGAAAATGTAACGCACATCCGCGACAGTGCGGGTACGGTTGTCGGTCATGAATTCGACGATGACGGCAACGCCGCCCGGGCCGTATCCTTCGAAGATCCCTTCTTCGTAGCTGGCGCCTTCCAGTTCGCCGGCGCCCTTCTTGATGGCCCGTTCGATGGTGTCTTTGGGAACATTTTCAGCCTTGGCCTTGTCCACCGCGATACGCAGGCGGAAATTGCCGCTCAAATCGCTGCCGCCCCGGGCCGCGATGGTAATCTCTTTCAGTAATTTGGTAAAAATTTTGCCGCGTTTGGCGTCTTGCGCATCCTTGCGGTGTTTGATATTGGACCATTTGCTGTGTCCGGACATGGGTTCTCCTTTCAGTATGAACTTTCCTGAAGCGTCCACCGGAAAAACGGCGCGCTTCGACAATGGATAAAATGAAATAACAGGACTTTATTTTTTACGGACCCTGCCTTTGACGGCAATGTCCATTAAACAGAATATGCTAGCACGCGTTTGCCGCATCCGACAAGAAACTTTGCCCGAAATTCGCGCTTCTCAATAAAAAATCTGCATAAGATTCATCGGGTTATGGAGAGGAATTTTGAAGGCGATTGCAAAACCACGGATTCCGAATATACTTCTTTGGTGTAATGCGGTGCGGTTTCTCCTGAAGGGTTTGGCCCGCCCGTATTTTGGGTAGGCAGTATTTCCATTAAAAAATATGGATGGTTCATCATGCCTCGTCAAACCACGATTGCCAATCTGCTCCTGCTTCTTGTCGCTTTCATCTGGGGATCCACTTTCGTTGCTCAACGGCTGGGAACCGCCCATGTCGGCGCATTTACCTTCAATGCCGCCCGGTTTTTGCTTGGGGCTGCGGCGCTTCTGCCGGTGGCCTGGCCACGCCTGAGGGAAGAATTTTCGCTTAGGCCCGCTCTGTTGCTGGGCGGCAGCCTGCTTGCGGGCATATTCCTCTGCGCCGGCATCAATCTTCAGCAGCTCGGTCTTGCCACCACCACCGCCGCCAACGCCGGTTTCATTACCGGTCTCTATGTTGTCATTGTGCCATTTATCGGCCGTTTTTTCGGCCTGCGCTATGGACCCGGCGTTTGGCTGGGAGCGGCTCTCTGTATAGTTGGCCTGTATCTGATAGGCGTATCGGGCAAAATGGAACTGGTTCCGGGCGATCTGTGGGTTTTGGCTGGAGCGTTCGCCTGGGCCTTCCATGTTCTGGTCATCGGTTGGCTGGCCCCCAGGATAGATTCGTTCGCGCTTGCCTTCGGGCAAACGCTGGTCTGCGCCCTGCTGAGTCTTGCGGTGGCTCTGATCGGAAAAACATTGGACATGAGCGGAATTATGGCTGCGATCTGGCCGCTGCTCTTCTGCGGCATTATCACCACAGGCGTGGCTTTTACCATCCAGGTCGTCGCCCAGAAAAATACTTCGCCCGCCCATGCCGCGCTCATCATGCAGCTGGAGACAGTGTTTGCCGCGTTGTCCGGCTGGCTGCTGCTGGGGGAAACCATGTCTTTGCGGGGACTTGTGGGAGCTGCCCTGATCCTGGCCGGGATGCTGGTTTCCCAGTTTTGGCATGCGTCCAGGGGCTAGGCTGAAAAGATGCCAGGACAATTTTTTTGTGGGTTGGGGGCTTTATCAGCCAGAAACGTTTTGTCAATTGTTGCGCGGGAAGGTATATAAGTTTTTTTAGAGGGTGGTTTTTATTTTTTTCTCAAACAAAGGAGGTCGTTATGAAAAAAGCCATGTTGTGCATCTTCGGGTTGCTGCTTATGGTAGCAGGTGGAGCGCTGGCCGAAGAGCTGCCGGTCATCACTTTTGCTACCGATGCCACTTGGCCGCCGATGGAGTTCGTCGACGCCAACAAGAATGTGACCGGTTTTTCCATTGAGTATGTGACCAGAATGGGCCGGGAAGCCGGTTTCACGCCGAAATTTGTGGCGGTGGCCTGGGACGGCATTTTTGCGGGACTGGATGTGGGCAAGTATGACGCCATTGTTTCGTCGGTTTCCATTACCGAAAAACGCAAAAAAGCCATGGATTTCAGCGAACCCTACTTCCAGGTGCGTCAGGCTCTGATCGTTCCCAAGGATTCTCCGGTGACGAGCCTTGCGGAACTGGTTGGCAAGGAAGTCGGCTCCCAGATCAGCACGACTGGTACCTTCGCCATCAAGGAAGTGCCGGGCGTCATTGCCAAGACCTATGATGAAGTGGGACTGGCTGTGGAAGACCTGCACAATGGACGGATCGCTGGCGTTGTCTGTGACGATCCTGTAGCTGCCAACTATGTGCTGCAGAATGAGAAGTATGCGAAAACCTTGAAAATCGCTGCCGTTATGCAGAGCAAGGAAGCGGAGTTCTATGGTATTGCGGTCAAAAAGGGCAACAAGAAAGTGCTCGACCTCATCAACAAGGGCATTGCCGCTCTCAAGGCCAAAGGAACCGATATCAAGCTGCGTGACAAATGGATCGGCGGGAATTGAAAGACGTCGGTTGACCAGTAGTGAATTTTGAGGGAAAGAACAGTCCTTTGCTCATGAAAAGAACCCTGAGCGTGTTTGACAAGTTTTTTTGTTTGTAATCTTGCAGGGTTTGTTCTTGTTCAAGGACAAACCCTGTTTTTCTGTTGTTTTCCCGTCAGGGGAGTTTGTTATGCCTGAACAAAAAGTTGTTATTGATGTTGGTGATGGTGCCGCCATCCCGACCAAAAAGGATCACGGACTGCTGTCGGCGTGGCGGATCGCGTTCTTCGGCGCGGTTCTGGTGCTGCTCTATCTGGTGATTGTTCACCCGGATCCGTATTGGAATCTGCTGAAGTTCATCCGGGACGGCGTCGTAGTTACCTTTGAGGTGACGTTCGCGTCCATTGGGCTTGCGCTGGTTCTTGGTCTGTTTACCGGGCTGGGAAGAGTTTCGCACAATCGTTTCATCAATCTGGCGGCATCCACCTATGTTGAGGTGGTGCGTGGCATTCCTCTTTTGGTGCAGCTGTTCTACATCTACTACGCTCTGGGACAATTCGTCCGGGTGCCCGACATGCTGGCGGCGATCATCGCCATGAGTTTCTGCTATGGGGCGTATATGGGCGAGGTGGTGCGCGCCGGTATCGAAGCCATCGACAAGGGGCAGCGCGAGGCATCCGTATCGCTGGGATTCAACGAGGTTCAGACCATGCGTTATGTCATTCTGCCGCAGGCGCTGCGCACCATTCTGCCTCCGGTTGGCAACGAGTTTATTGCGCTGCTTAAAGATACCTCGCTGGTTTCCATTCTGGCGGTTTCCGATCTGCTGCGTCGTGGACGTGAATTCGCCTCGGAAAGTTTCGCCTATTTTGAGACGTATACCCTGATCGCGGTAGTTTATCTGATTATTACCCTGATTCTCTCCAAGTTGGTTGGTACCATGGAGGAAAGGATGGGGAATCATGTACGACACTGAAGCTATTATCCGGATAAGCAATGTCAACAAGTCCTTTGGCAGACTGAAGGCGCTGGACAATGTTTCCCTGAATGTCTATCCCGGCGAAAAGGTCGTGATCATAGGCCCCAGTGGTTCGGGGAAAAGTACATTGCTGCGTACCATCAACAAACTGGAAACGGTTGACAGCGGCCAGATTATTGTTGATGGGTTTGATCTCTACGATCCTGCCATCGACATCAACCGGGTTCGTATGGAACTGGGGATGGTTTTCCAGTCGTTCAACCTGTTTCCCCATAAGACGGTATTGCAGAATCTGACACTGGCTCCCATAAAACTGCGTCATATCAAGCGTGAAGAAGCGGAGCATACCGCGCTGGAACTGTTGAAGAAGGTGGGAATAGCCGCCAAGCTCAACAGCTATCCGACCCAGCTCTCCGGTGGACAGAAACAGCGGGTGGCGATTGCCCGCGCGCTGGCGATGAATCCCAAGATTATGCTGTTTGATGAACCAACATCCGCTCTGGATCCGGAAATGATCGGCGAGGTTCTGGATGTTATGATTTCCCTGGCCAAGGAAGGGACGACGATGGTTGTCGTGACTCACGAAATGGGTTTTGCCCGTGAAGTGGGAGATAGGGTGATTTTTATGGACGAAGGCAAGATTTTGGAAGAGGGGCCGCCGGAGCATTTCTTCCAGAATCCCGAACATCCGCGTCTGCGCAAGTTCCTCGAACAGATTCTCTGACCGTTGGAGAGAATGTTTTGTTGTTTCAATCCCGGTTGCGTCACAGTTCTTCTTGATGACGTAACCGGGATTTTTCATACATATTCCGTTTGTCGTTTCTACCGGGCTGCAAAATCATTTTCATAAATCGCCGGAAAGAAAATTCAATACCTTCTCCGCGGTGCGTCCGGCGGCCGCCACGCAGTCATTGATGCCGACGCCTTCAAAGGCGTTGCCTGTAAAAAAGAATCCAGGAAGGTGTTTTGCCCGTTCGCGCATCTCGTCCAGCAGACGAGCGTGCCCCACGCGATAGCGGGGAATTGCCTGAGGATGCCGGTAAATTTTCACCATTTCCGGCGCATGCTCTATTCCCAGAATTGTTTTGAGACTTTCCCGCACCTGCCGCAGCAGTTCCTCGTCCGGAAGTTCGAGCGTCTGCGGATGAAGCGCGCCGCCTGCCATGGAGCGCAGCAGCACTTTGCCGCGCGGTGCGCGATGCTCGAAGATGCTGCTGTCCCAGAGCGTACCCAGCAGCGCCTGTTGCGAGTTGCGGGTCACCAGAAAGCCGAAGCCGTTGAGGTCGTGCGGCACCTGCTTTCGCGGATAGCCGCAGCAGACGACCGCCAGCGGCGCATAGGAAATTTGCCCGGCAAGAGCGGCAAGACGCGTATCAAGCGGCGCTCCGAATGTACTGAGCGCATACGCGGGACAGGCGCTGATGACAACATCCGCCTTGAATTCCGGGTCGTGGGAACAGTGCAGGATAAAACCATCCGGGCCTTTCCGAATGCTCTGTACTTCGGTCCCAAGAACAAGATTTTCAGAAAGCTTTGCGGCAAGCGTATCCACAAGCGTCTGGATGCCCTGCGCGAAGGAGGTGAGCTTTC
>JAFZPK010000156.1 GCA_017552515.1 Deltaproteobacteria bacterium
GAGGCATCCTGCTCCGGAAACATCATGGGCCTGCTGCGCCTTCCCTTCACGGCGCCGGATTTTCTGGGAGCGGTGCTCTATCAGGGGATAGGCTGCTCCATCCTTGCGTTTTTTCTGTCGAACGAGGCAATTGCCAGAATCGGCGTGAACCGGTCTTCATCATTTATTGGCATCGCCACCGTCGTTTCCATCCTGTCGGGTTCCCTGCTGCTCCACGAGCCCTTCTCCGTCCGGCAAATGGCAGGAGCCGCCATCATCATCACGGGCGTTTTCCTCGCCAATATTTCCTCCGCCTGAGCGGGCAAAAGGCTCCCTGGCAACGCCACTTCTCTCGTTCAACCAGCCGACATGCCGCCACAGGCCGCGCCAGATGCGCACCTCCCGCGAGTTGAGCCCACAGCGGTCCAACATGCGGCGGAAGGTGTGCATGAGATGATCGGGATTCTGGGGATTGAGAAAACCGCTGGAGGCCAGCACCTCCCGCATGTGCGCGAAAAGCGCCTCCATTTCTTCGCCGCTGGCCGGCTTGCGGCTCGATTCTATCACCACCTGCGCCGGATTGCGCGCCACGCGCGCCATTTCGTAGAGGCAGACCGTGACCGCCTGTGCCAGGTTGAGCGAGGCAAAATCCTCGTCCGTCGGGATGGTGAGCAGACGCCGGCAGCAATCCAGTTCGGAGGTACGCAGGCCGGAGTCCTCGCGGCCAAACACCAGCGCGACTTTCACGTCCGGCAGCAATGTCACCGCTTCGCGCGCCGCCTGTTCGGGCACGAGGAATTCGCGGCGGTAGCGGCCAAAACGCCGGGTGGTGCCGTAGCTTGAGCCACAGTCGGCCAGAGCCTCCTCAAGCGAGGTGCAAAGCCGCGCCGTTTCCAGCAGGGAAGAGGCCTTGAGCGCCATCTTCCTCGCATCCTCACTGAAAGGATCCACCTGCGGATTGACCAGCCGCAGATCGCTTGCGCCGAAGTTCATCATGCTCCGGCAAACCGATCCGATATTGAGCGCGCCCTGCGGTTCCACCAAAACCACCACCAGATTTGGCATTTTCATCGATAAGAAGCTCCAGTAAACACCATTTGGTACCTTTAAGCCTCCCTCACCTAGGGAGGTGCCGAACGAAGTGCGGCGGAAGGAGTCTCACTCCAACTCCCCACCCCCAACCCCTCCCCCCAATGGAGGGAGGGGAGACACCCAGATTACCCACTCCCTCCGCTTGCGGGGGGAGGGCTGGGGTGGGGGGCACTCCTAAGGGCCATAGGAAAGCCCAAAGCCCCCTGCCCGCTCAATCTCCCGGGGAGAGGGCAAGACGAAAGCCGATATCATATTTGCAGGCGAAGTGTCCAAAAAAATCCCGGGAAGCCGACCGGCAGAAAGCGGCGACGTAGTACCAACTGCCGCCGCGAAGCATATAGTTCTTTCCTCCCTCTTCCGTCGGCGCCTCCGGTCCCTGCGGATCCACCACAGCCCCGGCGCTGTAGTTGTCGAGCAAATCCGAACACCACTCCTTCACGTTCCCATGCATGTCGTAGAGGCCCCAGGCATTCGGCTTCCTTTGCCCCACAGGATACGTCTCGTCCCTGGCTCCCTCATAGCAACAGACATATTCGCTCACCTTTGACTCGTCATCACCGAAGCAATACCTGCCCTTCGAGCCCGCCCGACAGGCGTATTCCCATTCCGCCTCCGTCGGCAGGCGATAGCGGTTGTGCCCCTCCCGCGCATTCAACTTGAGGATGAATTCCTGGGCATCATCCCAGCTTACACACTCCACCGGGCGCTTCGTCCCCTTGAAAGAGCTTGGGTTGTTCCCCATCACCGCCTCCCACTGGGTCTGCGTCACAGGGTACCTGCCCAGATAAAATGGCCGGGAAATCGTCACCTTGTGCCGGGGTTTTTCCAGATCCGAGGCATCCTCGTCATCTTTCCCTGACCCCATCCAAAAACTCCCGGCGGGGATCTTCACGAACTCCATACCGATGGAGTTTGTCCAAACCTTGCCCGATGGGGCGGAAAGTGCAGTGACGGGCGGCGTGTTCATGGGCGGTTCCAGGAGCGTTTCCCCCACTTCCGAGCCGGTGGCAGAATCGGACAGCGCCTGCAGCAGCCTTGCATCCACCTGGCCCGAAGAGGCCTTTGCCACGTCCGCCTGCGCGACATAGCGCCACACGAGCAGCCCCTTGCGGATCACATCCTCTTCCATATGGTAGATCCGGGCGATATGCCGGGCCTCGGCATTCAAAGCCGCCTCATCGTCCAGGCACCCCTTCTGCATCCTCACGGGCAGCCCCTCGTCCATCAGCGCCAGCAGCAAGGTGCACTCCCCGGCATATTGGTCGCCAGCAAACAGCAGCTCCCGCAAAAGATCCCTCACCAGACAGAAATCCGTCAATACGTTCTCGCCTATCGCCCACTTTATCCGAAGCAGGGCCCGTACGATTTCCTCGTTCATGTTGTTTCCCCAAAACCTTTCCCTGCCCCGGTCTCAGCCCTCATTTCCTATCCAAAATCCCCCCAGCGGTGCTGAATCACCGCGGCGGCGGCAATGGCCGCGGTTTCGGTGCGCAGTATCCGCCCCCCCAAAGAAACGCAACACGCGCCTGATGCCTTGAAAACCGCTACCTCCTCCGGGCTGAAACCGCCTTCCGGCCCAACCCACAGCCGCACCCGGGGAGGTGCGGGAATCTCCAACACCGCCGAAAGCCGCAACGACTTTTCCGTCTCACACAGCACGATGTCGAAAGCGGGATTCAAGTTCATTTGGGCCAGCGCATCCTTCCAGGAAAGTACGGGAACAAGTTCCGGCACCAGGGCCCGCCGGCACTGGCGGGCGGCCCTGAGAACCACGTCCGGCCAGCGGTGCGACTTGCGCTGGCGGGCGTCACGTTCCTCAAGCGTTATCGAATGCGTGGATACAAAGGACGCAATCCGCATAACCCCAAGCTCGACCAGTTTTTCTAGCACCAGCTCGAAACGCTCGCGTTGCGGCAAGGCCTGAAAGACTTCCAGAAAAAGCGGGCTTTCCGGCGCAAAGGGCAGAGCCGCGAAAACCACCAGGCGCACCCCTTCGGCGGAAAGCGCGGTGACGCGGGCGCGGTAAAAGCGCCCGTCGGCCGCGCGAACGGTCACAATCGCTCCGCAGCGGGCCTGCCAGCATTCCAGCAGGATCCGGGCTTCACGGGCGCCAAGCTCCACTTCCTCTTCCGGAGCAGCTATCACCGGAAGGTCTACAATCTGGCGGCATGCTTCCGAAGACGGGCCATCCTCAAAAAACGCCTTCATGAAAGAAGCTCCCCGAAAGCATCCTCGTCCTCATCACGCTCCGTCCACATCCGCGGCTGGAATCCGGCGTCGCGAAAGGTCCCGAAACGCTCGCGGGAAAGCGCGCGCAGCTGCTCGTCATAGGTTTCGGCAAAATCGAAAACCAGCCTGAAACGCGCGGCTTCCTCCACCGCGCAGGGCGCCACCATGACCAGAACATCTGCCCGGCAACTTTCAGGCACGCCCACGGTAATCAATACCCGCTCCAGGGCCTCCGTAAAGTCCGCATCCTCTCCCCGCCAGAGGCGATGCGGAATGAAGGAAAGCTTCTCGCGCACCCAGAGAAAGCGATCCAGCTGCTGCGCCTGTTCCTCATCCTCCACCGCAATCACGAGACGCTTGCCCCGCTCCGAAAAGAGCCGGGCAAGGCGCAGGCAATGCAGGGCCTTGCCCGGGGAGAAAAGCTGGATGAACAGCACTTGCGTCATACGGGAGCAGTCAGTGCGCGCCCGGCCGCAAAGGCTCTCCGGTTAACCTCCAGAAATGCCGGTTTGACACGCTTTTCAAGCGCTTTTTCCCAAACCGTCTCCTCAAGCGGCAGATGCCGCGACAAAGCCCCCACGATCACGACGTTGGCGGATTTGGGGCTGCCCAGTCCTTCGGCGATTTCCAGGGCATCCACCAGGGCCAGATGCGCAAAACATTGCCGCAGACGCTCTTCGGCATCGGCGGGATAGACCGCTGCCCCCGACGAAACCGTCACCGGCACAATTTCCTGACGAGACACCACCGCCACGCCGTCCGGTGCAAGGCAGGAGGCAAAACGCAGAGCCTCAATCTTCTCCAGCGCGCCCAGGACCCGGGCCTCTCCGCGGGAAATCAGCGGACTGTGCACCTCCCGTCCAAAACGGATCTGCGCGATGACCGATCCGCCGCGCTGCGCCATCCCGTGTACTTCATTGGTCTTGACTTCCAATCCGGAAAGCAGCGCCGCCTCCGCGATAATTTCACTGGCCAGCAGGATTCCCTGCCCGCCGACTCCCACCAGCGCCACACTTGTTACTTCCGACATGACTCTTCTCCCTTCTCCTCACAGGCCTTCGTTGGGCAAACCTGCCGACACAGGCCGCAGCCCGCGCACAGAAGCGCATTGATCCGCGGCGTTCCTCCCTCACACTCAATGGCCGGGCATCCAAGTTTCAGGCAACGCCGGCAGGAGACGCAGCGCTCCGGATCGATGGACAGAACCGGCCCAACCTTCTTGCGGGCATAGAGCGGGCAGACCGCGCGCGACACAATGAGCCACGGTTCCTCTGCCGCCACCGCCTGCTTGAGAACGCCGCGCACCTCTTCAAGGTTGTAGGGATTGACCGTCGCCACATTTTTGATGCCGCAGGCACGTCCCAGATCCTCAATGGAAAGCTCCGGCGCGGCAGTGCCCATCAGGGTGCGCCCAGTTCCTGGATGGCACTGATGACCGGTCATGGCCGTCGTATGGTTGTCCAGCACAATGACCGCCGCCTTGCCGCCGTTGTAGACAATGTCCACGAGGCCGGTGACACCGGAATGGAAAAAGGTGGAATCCCCCACCATGCCGATAACCTTGCGCCGGTTGCCGGCACGTTCGATGCCATGCGCAAGCGAGATGCCGCCACCCATGCAGAGCACCGTATCCAGGCGGTTGAGCGGCGGGAAGGTACCCAAAGTGTAACAGCCAATGTCGCCGGTTACTATCACGTCAAATTCGCCCAAAGCGTAGAAGATGCCCCGATGCGGACAGCCGGCGCACAGCACCGGCGCCCGTGCCGGCAGATCCCGGCAGCAGGCAGGCGGCTCCGGAACGGTTTCAGCCGGTTTGCCCTCCAGTCCGAGGCGAACATTTCGCAGAATGTCGCTGGAAAGCTCGCCGATGCCGGGCACCAGATCGCGCCCGGAGCAGGCGATTCCCAAAGAGCGCACATGCTCTTCCAGGAAGTTGTCCAGCTCCTCCACCACCAGCACCTGATCGACCCCTGCCGCAAATTCACGGATCAGCGTGTCCGGGAAGGGAAAACTCCAGCCCAGCTTCAAAACCGAAGCCTGCGGGAAGGCCTCGCGCACATACTGGTAAACAATGCCGCTCGTAATAATGCCCAGGGATTTTTCGCGCCATTCCACGCGGTTGAGTTCCGCCTGCTGGGCATCGCTTTGCAGATGGGACAGCCGCTCTTCCAGCCTGACCCGCATCGGCCGTCCCCACACCGGCACCGGCACATAACGCGGCGGTTCCTTGACAAATTCGGCGGCGGCAGGCGAAACGCGCTGCGCGCCGACTTCCACCGGAGCGCGCGAATGGCTGACCGCCGTGGTGGTACGCAACAGCACCGGCGTCTTGTAACGTTCCGAAAGTTCCAGCCCAAATTTTGTGAAGGCAAAGGCTTCGCGCGAATCGGACGGCTCCAGCAGCGGTATCTTGGCAAAGCGCGCGTAGTTGCGGGTATCCTGTTCATTTTGCGACGAATGCATGCCCGGATCGTCGGCGACGCAGATCACCATCCCGCCGTTGACGCCAAGATAGGCCAGCGTCATCAGCGGATCGGCCGCGACATTGAGGCCGACATGCTTCATGGTGACAATCGTGCGTACACCGGCCAGCGCCGCGCCCGCCGCCATTTCCATCGCCACCTTTTCGTTGGGCGCCCACTCGCAGTACAGCTCGTCACGATAACGGCTCAACGTTTCCAGAATCTCCGTGGAAGGGGTGCCGGGATACCCGGCCGCCACCGCGACTCCGGCCTCGTAGGCCGCCTGCGCGATGGCTTCATTACCCGATAACAGTTTTGTTTCCATGTTCTCTCTTCCCTTCAGAATGTCTTTCTCTCTCCATATAAAAAATGAATACTCCCTTCTTAACGCAACCGTCAGATCCGTTTAAAAAGAAAGTATCGTTTCGAATCGTCTCTGCATCAGAATTTCTCTTCTACCCTTTTTCAGGCTCATCATTCCGGGTATCTTCAGCCGTGGAATTTTCCTTGTTCCCCTCATTCTCTTCTTCGGCTTTGGCTTCCTCGGCCTTTTTCTTCATCATTTGCGCGATTTTTTCATCCACCGCGCGGCGTTGTCCCGCAATCCCTTCCTCCAGCAGCTGCACAATCCGGTCATCCACCGTTCTGCTCTGCTGGGCAGAAAGATCCTCACGTTTTGAATGCTGCGCATACCAGCGCGCATCCCTGTCCCTTTGGTCCTTGGCATTAATGTCCGCGCCCGCCGAAAGCAACGCTTCGATCACCCTCGGATTGGCATTGTGAAAAGCCGCTTCCATCAGAGGGGTGGAACCGTTTGCCGTTTGGGCATTGATATCCGCTCCCGCCGAAAGCAGGGCCTGCACAATTTCCGGATGAGGATTGGAGAAGGCCGCCAGCATCAGCGCGGTTTTGCCCTTGTACGACCGGGTCTCAAGGGCTGCGCCGGCTTTCGCAAGCGCCGTGACAATTTCCGGATTGGAGCTGTTCAGCGCCGCGCCCATCAGCGCCGTATACCCGTCATTGCTTACGGCATTGACGTCCGCCCCCGCCGCAAGCAGCACCTCAAGCACATCCGGACGGCTGTTGCCGGTAGCCGCCATTATCAGGGCCGTCAAACCATAACGGCCGGCGGCGTTGACATCCACGCCCTGGTCCAGCATCTGGCGCACCTGTTTTGCCGTGCCCTGCGCGCACACTTTTCGGAATTCCTGCGCCGACGGCACTTCCCCCGAAGCCGCCGTTACCGTCCAGAGCAACAGGACGCCGCCCGCAAGCACTGCCGGCCAGGCACGCCCCCATTTCATGTTCATATGTGATTTCCTCCTTTGAAAGACACAAACCCATGCTTTTCATACAGAAACCACAGTTTCGTGATAACGCTGAAAAGCAGCGGAGCGCCTCCTCTTCCGCACACGTTACCGGGCCTTTTCCTCGATTAGCCGCACAATCTTTTCGTTCACCATACGGCGTTGGACCTGATTCGGAATGGCCCTGGCACGCAAGGCTCCCGGATTGCGGGCGCACCACAGCGCATCCCGCCCCTGGCCGTTTTTCGCTTTCACGTCCGCTCCGGATTCCAGAAGCACCGCCACTACCTCCGGATTGGGATTGTGCAGCGCCGCAACCATCAGAGCGCTCCAGCCATTCGCATCCTGCGCGTTGACCTCCGCGCCCGCAGTCAGCAAAGCCTTTACCGCTCCTTCCTTCGAATTGTGCATGGCCGCCTCCATCAGCGCCGTCCAGCCAAGCTTGTTTTTGGCCCGGGCGTTCGTGCCGCTGTCCAGAGCCTTGCGAATACGTTCCGGAGTTTCCGTCCCGCACAGTTTGACAAATTCCTCATCCGCAAGTTCCTTCGCCTTATCCTTTCCGGAAGCGGTGTCCAGAACCATGATCGTGCTCTTGCTCACGGTCTTCCCTTTAAGATTTTCTCCCTGCAACAGCCGCACAATCTTTTCGTTGACCGCACGCCGCCGCGAAACATCGGCGATTTTTTCCCGCTTCGAATGCTGAGCAAACCAGAGCGCATCATGGCCCTTGCCATTTTGGGCATGGGTATCCGCTCCGGCCTCCAGAAGCGCCGCTACCACCTCCGGATTGGGATTGTGCAGCGCCGCAACCATCAATGCGCTCCAGCCATTCGCATCCTGGGCGTTAATCTTCGCCCCTGCGGCCAGCAGGGCCTTGACGGCCCCTACGTGTGGATTGTGCATGGCCGCCTCCATCAGCGCTGTCCAATCAAGCTCCTTTGCTGCATTGGGGTTGGCACCGTTCTCCAATGCCTTGCGAATGCCAGCCGGCGTTGCCGTCCTGCACAGCGCGACAAAGCTGGCATCTTCAGACAGGGCACGAGTCTCCGGAACCGCTTTGGGTGCTTCCGTTCCCGGAGACGCGGCAGACCTTTCAGGCAAGGAACCGCTGCCTCCCGTCTCAGGCTTCTGCGGTTCATCTCCTGCAGACGGCTCTACTGCCTTCTGCGGACTTCCCGCTGTCACGGGCGCTTTGAAAGCCGGGAGCGCACCGTTTTTGAATCCATCCGGATCTCTCTGATATTCTTGCAGCATCCGGACAATTTTCTCATCGGCAGCGGCATCCGTCCGCTGGGCATGCTGTGCGCACCAGAGTGCATCATGGCCCGCATTGTTCCTGAGAGCGGCATCTGCGCCGGAGGCAAGAAGAGCCGAAACCACCTCCGGATTGGGATTGCTGCTGGCCGCCCACATCAGCGCGCTCCATCCATTGCCATCAACGGCATTCTTTTGAGCTCCCGCCGCAAGCAGCGCCGCTATCACTTCCGGATTGGGATTGCGTATGGCTGCCGCGATCAGCGGTGTTATACCCTCCGCATCCCTGGCATTTATCACGGCGCCCGCCGCAATCAGCGCCGATGCCACTTCCGGATCGGCGTTGCGGTAAACCGCCACCATCAGCGCCGTATACCCATCGTCGTTCCGGGCGTTCACGTCCGCGCCTTCCGCCAGGGCCTGACGCACTTCCTGCACAGTGCCTTTGGCACAAATTTTCAGAAAATCCTCTGCAGGCAGAGCGCCCTGAACCGCCGTTGCCGTCAGCAGCAGAGAGGCCGCAAGCAGCGCGCCCAACTCATGCCGCAATCTCTTTTCGGAAAAACCTGTCATTTTCGTATTGCTCCCGCCTTCGAGCATTAAAAAATCACCCCGCAAAACCTTCGTAAAAAGAAAAATCAAAGGCGAAAACCAAAAGAGATTTTCGCCTTTGCAGTTTTTGGAGTCAAATCTTGAAAAGATCACCGGCAAACAGCTGCGCCATCACTTCCTGTACTTCCAGAGAACCCGTACGGCCTCCTCGTCTACAGCGCCAACAAGCGGATGCTGGGCATGCCAGACCGCATCATGCCCTTCGCTGTCACGGGCGCCAATTTCCGCCCCCGCCCGCAGCAAGCTGGCTATAACATCCGAACAGACATGATTGCGAGCGGCCAGCATCAGAGCCGAAAGCCCCGAATTGTCCTGAACATTGGCATCCGCGCCCGCTTTCAACAGGGACATGATAATCTCTTTGGCAAGACCACGTTTGGCTGCCACCATCAGGACGGTCTGACCATAACCGTCCCGGACGGCCGTATCCGCACCCGCCCGGACCAGCACATCGATGACCTTGGCATTGGGATTTTCCGCCGACACCGCCGACATCAGCGCTGTTCCACCGTTTTTGTCACTTGCGCCGACATCCGCACCCGATTCAACCAGCGACGCGACCACGTCCGGATTGGCAAGACGCCCATCCTTGCGTACCTCGCGCATCAAGGCCGTCTGTCCCGAAGCGTCCGCATCATTGATCCGGGCGCCCGCCTCCACCAATGTGGACACGATGTTGCGGTTAAACGGCGTCGCCATGGCCGCCAGCATCAGCACCGTGTTGCCATCCTTGTCACGGGCGTTCACATCGGCGCCCGCCTGGGTCAGGACCTTGACCGTCGCCAGATCGGAGCGGTTTACCGCCAGCATCAGCACCGTCCGTCCGTTCTTGTCCACGGCATTGATATCGGCCCCTGCCTCAAGAAGCGCCGAAACAACTTCCGAAATGGAACCGGCGCCTTCTTTCAAGCTGCGGACCAACGCCGTCTGACCGTTTTTGTCCTTGGCATTAACATTGGCACCCGCCGCCACCAGCGTCCTTATCGCCTCCGGATTTGCCTTCTCCGCCTCCGCGGCCAGCATCAAAACCGTATTGCCGGCCCGATCGCAGGCGTTGACATCCGCACCCGCCTGAACCAGCGCCGTAATCAGCTCCGGATGAAGCAAATAGGCCGGGCGCTGGATCTCGCGCAACAGCACATTAATGCCATCCTTGCCCTTGGCATCAATGATTGCTCCCGATTTCACCAGCGTCGTGATCAGCTCCGGTACGGGATTGGTATTCGCCGCCCGCAACAAGGCCGTCAGCCCCTTGCCATCCTTGGCGTTGACATCCGCGCCAGACTGAACCAGCGTCCGGGCGACATCGGGATTGGAGTTGGAAGACGCCGCAAACATCAAAGCAGTATTCTTATGGCCATCACGGGCATTCACCGAGGCGCCCGCATTGATCAGGGCCGACAGAACCGCCGGATTGGAGTTGCTCTCCGCCGCAAACATCAGCGCGGTACGATCGTTCCGTCCCCCGACATTGATATCGGCGCCCGCGTTCACCAGCATCGAGATCACCTCGGGATCGGAATTGCTTCCGGATGCAACCATCAGCGCGGTTTTCCCTTTCCGCATGGCGTTGACAGGCACGCCCTTTGCCAGCAGCTTGCGAATATTGTACAGCGATCCATTTTTACAGAGCCGGTGCAGCCGGTTTTTCCGCGATTTCCGCAGCATCAGCAAAAGCAACACAATCAACAGAACCAGGATCCCGATCGTCACGCCACTGTGCTGCTTGGCGAAATCCCAGGCGCAGCAGGCATACTTTTCTATATAGGGTTTTGCAGACTCATACGCGGATTTCGCAGAGTCCGTCGCCATTTCCAGCAGTTTGTCCGGGTGTTCCGCCATTTTGAAAACCGCCGCAATGGCAATCAGCACTATCAGACAAAACCACATAAAGTACTTCATCGTTTTCCTCCTTCCTCGATAACATCCTCCCCAATGATGCCTCATGCCCGCGACGTTCAACGCCTCAAGCTTTCCCATTTTCCCAAATTGTCTTTTTACCGTATTTACTATGGAAATTAAACTAGATTTATCACTTGCAGCTCAAGGATTCCCGGCGCGCCACTCCGGCCGTCAACGACCGAGGCCCCCCTTCAGCAAACTTTGCCAACTTGGGCAAGTTCCCGGGGGAAATCTGTTCTTTCAGCACACAGGAGCGCCACCCGCCCCCATATTCGTCCCAAGAACGCCCGGGCTCCTTCATCAGGTTTTTTCCAAAACCACTTCCTGTCGGGCTGCAGGTAAAAACGCTCCAACAACCAGGCCTATTTGCCGCCATACTGCTGCAACAGCGTAACAAGCCCCCCCTTGCCCGGACGGTGATGGCGATTTCGGGAACGCCGGGGAGATTCCTCCCTGCTGTCCGCATAACCCGCATACCATATCGCGGTATGTCCGCTCCTGTCGGCATGATGAGGATCCGCGCCGCCCTCCAGCAAGGCCTTGATCACTTCGACACGAGGATTGCCACGCACAGCCCGTATCAATGCGGTTTCGCCAGAGTTGTCCACGAGTTCCGGATTCAGACCCGCATCAAGCAGAACTGTAATCACCGCCTTTGAGCGACTGTAACGCGCCGCAATCGCCAGAAGCGTCGCCCCGGCATTGTCCCGTTCCTGCAGATCCGCGCCGTTTGCAAGAAGCAGTCGAATCATCTCCGGATTGGGATTGCAGGCTGCCGCCCACATGACTGCTGTCCAGTAACACCCCGTCACCAGTGCCAAACCGGTAGCCTTGATATCCGCCCCCGCATCGATCAGCGTCTTCGCCACCTGCGGATTGGGATTGAAAGCCGCGGCCACCATCAGCGGCGTGCGGCCGGCAGAGCCGGAGCGTCCGTTCGGATCCGCGCCTGCGGAAAGCAACGTTCTGACGATCGCCGGCTCCGGATTGCCCCGCGCAGCAAGGAGCAAAGCGTTCTGGCCGTTTTTGCTCTCGGCATGCACCGGTACTCCGGCCCTGATCAACATGGTCAACACCTGGGGATCGGGGTTGGATTCCGCCGCAAACATCAGCGTCGTCCATCCTGAAAAGCTGCGGCGCAGAACATCGGCTCCGGAGGCTATCTCCTGCCGAATGACGGTACTGTCACCTGTGCGGCAGAGCCGGTGAAAGCGCATCCGGTAAAAGTAGCCCACGCGCAGAATAAAAAACAGCGTCATGGCAACCACGCAGAGGATCACCACTCCCGGGACCTGCCGCCATACATCCCGCGCCATTGACAGCAACTTTTCGCCCCATTCGCCCAGAGTCGCCCACCATCCGGCAAACTCACGCGCAAGGCTTCCTTCCGGCCTTCGCAGCACATGCACCAGAAACGCGCTTGCAAGGCTCAAGGCGAGGGCCAGCAGAAACTTCCTCATGTTTGTCCCCTTCTTTGACAAAAAAAGACCGGAAAACCTTGCCGAAGAGGTTTCCCGGTCTTTTTTAACCGCGGTCAAAAAGCATGCACAGTCTTCACGCACCCGCGCCATCCGACGGAGTCTGAGAATCGGCAGGAGCGGTGGCAGCCGGTTCCTCAGGCGCAGCCTGCGCCTGAACGGGCGCGCTCTCCTCTTTGGAAGCGCAGGGCGCTTTGGCTATTTTTGACAAGCCACCGCAGCAGCAGCCAAGCTTGCCGCCAAGGAACTTGTCAAGAAGTCCCAGATTCTTCATCAGATAGAGTGTACCGGCAACAATCGCCAACCATACCAAGCCTGCCAAAACGATCATCATTATCCTCCATTCGATGTTAATGGTCAGGGCATAAAAGCAACCGCCCCGAACGTTTTCAATTCAAGATTTCTATCATCGTTTAATTATGCCAAAACCGGTGAAATTGGCAAGAGCGGGAAGGACCCGCAACGCACAAAATTCGCAAAACCCTTCTCTGATCAAAATGCCTCAAGGATTTTCCGGGCCGCGTACCATCCTCTCCAAAAGGGTCCAGCCACCGCAACAGGGCCGGCCGACCCGGGCGGCTTCCACCTCGTTGAAGCCGCGTGCCTTGCACGTTCCGGAAAACTCTCCGGAAGAACCCAGCAGAGCATAGGGCACCGGCTCCGAAGCATGCGTCATGGTGCGTATATAGGTGGGATGATCCGGCAGCACCGCCACCCGGAACGGTTCCAGACGCTCCAGCCCACGCAGGACCCGTCCCACCACCAGTTTGTCAAAGAGCTCGATGGCTTTCAATTTTTTTTCCAGACTTCCTTCGTGGGACATCTCGTCGGGAGCCTCCACATGCACATAGACGAAATCGTGCCTGCCGAGCGCCTCCAGAGCCGCATCCGCCTTGCCCTCATAGTTGGTGTCGAGATAGCCGGTGGCTCCCGGCACCTTTATCACGTCCAGTCCGGCGCAAACCCCAATGCCCCGGATCAGATCGACAGCCGAGATCACCGCTCCGCCAATGCCGAAGCGCTCCCGCAGCGGCACGATCTTCGGCGCGTGTCCTTGGCCCCAAAGCCAGATGGCGTTGGCGGGCAGCTTGCCCGAAGCTTTCCGGGCGGCATTGACCGGATGATCCTTCAAAATTTCACTCGCCGCTTTCATCAGTTTCAGCAGTTCCGCTCCACCCTCGCCCTGAGGCAAAAAGTCCGCCACCGGCTGACGGCTGATGTCATGCGGCGGCACGAGGCGCATATCGGCAAAACCGTTGTGCCACACCATGAGATGCCGGTAGGAAATGCCGCTGTAAAAGTCAAAATCCGCTCCGCCAAGCTTTTCACTCAACGTGGCGACAATCTTTTGCGCTTCTTCGGTGGAAATATGGCCCGCGGAAAAATCGCGCATGCAGGTTCTGCCCTCCCCGTCCTCTTCCAGACAGATCAGGTTAAGCCTGAAAGCCACATCGCGCGGTCCAAGCGAGACGCCCATGCTGGCCGCCTCCAAAGGAGAACGTCCGCTGTAACAGGCCCGGGGATCGTAGCCGAAGGCCGAGAGGTTGGCCACGTCGCTTCCGGGAGGCAGGCCATCCGGCACGGTTTCGAGCAGGCCCGTTTCCCCCCGGGCAGCGATCTCGTCCATAAACGGCGTATTTGCATATTCCAGCGGGGTTTTGCCGTTCAGCGCCGCCTGCGGTTCATCCGCCATGCCGTCTCCAAGCAAAATGACATATTTCATGATTGCTCCTCGATTGGTGAGAGTCCAGATTCCACCCGCTTAACTGCGGGGATGATGTTTTTCGTAGATGGCCTTAAGCCGCTCGCGGGTCACATGGGTGTAGATCTGCACCGTGGAAATATCGGCATGCCCCAGCATTGTCTGCACCGAGCGCAAATCGGCGCCATTTTCCAGCAGATGGGTCGCAAAAGAATGACGCATGGTGTGCGGCGTAATGGTATCTGTGATGCCGACCTCCCTCGCCCGCTGCTTTATAATCTTCCAGAAACCCTGACGGGTCAAGCGCCTGCCGTGAACGTTGAGGAAAACATCATCGCCGCTTTCGGGGCCGCAAAGCGCCGGCCGGCCTTCGGCCAGATAGATTTTCAAAGCATCAAGCGCCACTTCACCCAGGGGAACCACCCGCTGCTTGCTGCGCTTGCCAAAGGCCCGCAGATAACCGACGCCCAGTTCCAGATCCTGCAGAGTCAGGGAAATAAGCTCCGAAACCCGCAGGCCGGTGGCGTAGATGACTTCCAGCATTGCCCGGTCCCTCAAGTCCAGTGGATCATCGCCGCCAGGAGCGGCCAGCAGCCGATCCACCTCCTCCACGCTCAGGACCTTGGGCAGGCGGTGGGCGGCACGCGGGGTCTCCACCCGAGCGGCCGGATTGTCCAGGGCAAGTTTTTCGGAAGCCAAAAACTTGTGAAAGGTACGCAGCGCGGCCAGGGTCCGGGCACGGCTGCGTTCGCCCAATCCCGATCCTTGCAGGGTTGCCAGATAGTCTCTCACTGTCTCCGGACCAATCGCGTCCGGAGCGGCTATTCCCCGCGCCAGCAGAAAATCGAGGTAGCGCCGCAATTCGCGGGCATAGGCTTCCAGCGTGTTGTTGGAAAAACCACGCTCCACCGTCGCGTGATCGAGAAACAGATCAACCGCCTGATCCAGTGTAACGCCGCCGCTCCCTTTTTCCATGTCCATGACTTAAGTCGCGCACTCCCTGTTGGAAAATCGTTTTTCCTACCTGTCCACCGCTCTGAGCAGCCGTATCCGTACCGTTTCCAGAAGACCGGTATCCACCAGTTTGGCGCGATCCCCGCCGCGCACGTAGAAGGTGTCCGCCGCCTGATCCACCTTGGTGGAAATCCGAGCGGTGCTCACCGACAGCCGCAGTTCCGCCAAGACGCTGGTGATATCGTAGAGCAGTCCCTGACGATCGCGGGCATAGACATCAATCACGGTATGGCAATCGGAGAGCCGGTTGCTGATATCGACCCGGGCGGGAAAACGCCCTGGCGGCAGTCGCTTTCCACCCGAAGCGACCCGGGCGCGCCGCACCAGATGTTCCGCGGTTTCGCGGCCTTCCAGCACCGCGCCCAGATGCCGTTCGAAACGCTGCCAGCGATCGCCGTTTTCCCCTGCGCAACCGCCCTGGTCAGCTTCAACATCTATAATATCCAGCGCAATGCCGGAACGTAATGTATAAATGTCCGCCCCAAGAATATTGACGCGGCAGGCGGCCAGAACCCCAGCAATATTGGCAAAAAGTCCCAGTTCATCCTGCGCCGAAACCACCAGCCGAAGATGTGTGCCGTGCGGCAGGATACGGAGCGCCCATGACGCGCCGCCTTCCTCGCAGGCACGCAAGGCCAGCAGATGACTGGCCAGTTCCTGCGGCGGATAGGCCAGCAAATGGCGTGGCTCCAATGTCTCAAGAAGCCTGCGGCCTGCCGCATCAAAGTTTTCACCCAGGATCGCGGAAACTTCGGCGGCGCGCCGCTCCAGCGCGCCCGGCCGCATCGCGGCGCTCTGCCCGCCTTCCGCAAACCAGTCGCGGCATTTTTCGTAGAGCGTCTCCACAAGCTGCGCCTTCCACGGTGTCCAGACATCCGGGCCAACGGCGCGCAGATCCGCAAAGGTCAAAAGAAACAGCATTCGCAGATTGGAACGGTTTCCCACGGTCTTCGCAAAGTCGTCCAGCGTCTGCGCATCGTTGAGATCGCGGCGCAAAGCAGTCTGCGCCATCAGCAGATGATGCGCCACCAGAAATTCGAGCTGCCTCGCCGCATCCCCGTCCAGCCCCAGACGTTTCGCGATGGCGGGCATCATTTTCGCGCCGCGCAAAGCATGGTTGGAACCCGCGCCCTTGCCGACATCATGCAACAGTGCCGCCAAAAGCAGCAGTTCGCGTCGTTCCACCCCGGAGGCGGCCTGCTTGAGCAAAGCGCCTGCCGCAGGATTGTCCCCGCGCCACAACCGCTCCAGCTCTTCCACTGCAAAGAGCGCATGGGTATCCACCGTATAGATATGGTAGGCATCGTGCTGCACCATGCAGAACACCGCGCCCAGCTCCGGCAAAAAAGCGTTGAGAAAACGCAGCCGCCGCATTTCCCGCAAAGTATCCGCAACCCTCTCGCCACCCAAGATGTCCATGAAAAGCGCACAGGCTTCGCGATTCTCACGCGCCAGGGCACCCTGCCGCGCGGCATGGGCGCGTACCATTTCGCGCAAGCTCTGCGCAAGCGGCGCGTGCTGACGCTGCGCCTGCCAGAAGGCCCGAAGTGCCCAGAGCGGATCGCC
>JAFZPK010000014.1 GCA_017552515.1 Deltaproteobacteria bacterium
AACTCCGGATACGCCTTTCCAACAAGCTGCCTGACGGTCAACCTGGCGCCGGCCGACATCCGCAAGGAGGGCACGGCCTACGATCTGCCCATTGCCATTGGCATTCTGATTGCCAATGGCCAGGTCGCCGCCGGCGATATCGACCGTCCCTGGCTGTTGATGGGGGAGCTTTCGCTGGACGGCCGGATCAAGCCGGTGCGGGGCGCTTTGCCGCTTGCGGCCAGTGCCAGGTCCTGGACGATCGCCGGTTTCATCCTCCCGAAGGAAAACGCGCCGGAAGCGGCGGTTGTGGCTTCGCAGCCGGTTTTCGGGGTAGAGACGCTGGGTGAGGTGGTGGCCTTTCTCAACGGGAATTCCCATCCGGAGCCCTGCCGGGTGGAGCAGAAGGACTTTCTGCGCCGTTCGTCCCACTACGACGAGGATTTCGCCGAAGTACGCGGCCAGGAACACGTCAAGCGGGCGCTGGAGATTGCCGCCGCCGGCGGGCACAACATCCTGATGTCCGGAGCGCCGGGCAGCGGCAAGACCATGCTGGCCCGCCGCCTGCCCACCATTTTGCCCGAGCTCTGCTTTGAGGAGGCGGTGGAAACTTCCAAGATCCATTCCATCGCCGGCCTGCTTTCCCGGCAGGACGCCCTGATCCGCAACCGGCCCTTTCGCCATCCGCATCATTCGGTGTCCGACGCCGGACTTATCGGCGGCGGCACCATCCCCCGTCCCGGCGAGGTCTCGCTTGCCCACAACGGAATATTGTTTCTTGATGAGTTGCCCGAATTCAAAAAAAATATTCTGGAGATGCTGCGCCAGCCGCTGGAAGACGGCGAGGTGACCATTACCCGGGCCGCCACGACCATCACTTACCCTGCGTCCTTCATGCTGGTCGCCGCCATGAATCCTTGCCCCTGCGGTTTCCTAGGTGACCGGCAGAATAGCTGCACATGCAGCCAGCACACCCTGCAGCGCTACCGGAGCCGCCTGTCCGGCCCGCTGCTCGACCGCATCGATCTGCAGGTGGACGTCCCCAGGGTTCCGCACAGCGATCTTGCCTCCGAGTCCGAAGGAGAAACGTCCGCTGCAGTTCGAAGCCGGGTGGCGGAGGCCCGCGCGCTCCAGCAGGAGCGGATGGCGGAATTTGGCGTACACTGCAACGCCCGGATGCAGGCGCGGCATATTCGCCGTTTTTGCCCTCTGAGCGAGGACAGCAAGACGCTGCTGGAAAGAGTTACCGACAAACTTGGATTGTCGGCGCGCAGTTATACGCGTATTATTAAGGTCGCACGTACCATCGCCGATCTGGAGAAATCGGAGAATATTTTGCAGCACCACATCGCCGAGGCGGTACAATACCGTTCGCTGGATCGCACGGTATAGCCCCGATCTTTTTCCGGCGACGGACAAATTTTTTCGGAAAGGACTGGCAGCTCTGCTGCAGTTCTTTTTTGGGGGAAACGGCATGGATCAGAAACTGCAAATTTTGCTGGATACGACAAAGAAACTCATACGCCGCGGTGCCACGCCCAACCTGACCAAGGTTGTGGAGAAGACCCATCCGGCGGATATCGCCGCGCTGTTCAACTATCTTGATCCCAAGGAACAGGGAGTCCTTTTCGGTCTTATCAGGAATGCGGAGACAGCGGCCTATGTGCTTTCGGAGATCGACCACAGCACCGGCGCCCGCCTGCTCCAGGAACTCGGCCGGGAAGAGATCCGCAACATCCTGCAGGAAATGCCCCACGACGACGCTGTGGACATCATCCGTAACATGCCGGAAAAGCTGGCCGAGGAACTGCTGAGCATCATATCGGAGCAGGCCGCCGATATCGAACAGCTGCTCAGCTATCATGAAGATACCGCCGGCGGCATCATGTCGACGGAGATCTTTTCGCTCAACGAAAACCTTACCGCCCGCGAGGCCATAGAGGAGCTGCAGAAATCGGCGGAAAATGTGGAAATGGTTTTCTACATTTACGTCGTCAACGAACACAATCATCTGGTCGGCGTGCTGTCGTTGCGCCAGCTGCTGACCGTGCCCGCGCAAACCCCGCTCAAGGATATCATGACGTCCGATGTCATCAGCGTCCGTCCCGACATGGACCAGGAGGAGGTGGCGCATCTGGTGGCGAAGTACAACATTCTGGCGGTGCCGGTTGTGGATGAATCCAACAAGCTCATCGGTATCATCACCGTCGATGACGTTATCGACGTCATGCGCCAGGAAGCCACCGAGGACATGTACAAAATGGCCGGTGCCAGCGAGGAGGAGGCCTTTCACGCCTACAGCTCCTTCAAGATCGCGCGTCTGCGCCTGCCCTGGCTTATCGTCAACCTGCTTGGCGGCGTGGTGACCGGCTATCTCATGTGGCTGTTCAAGGCCACGCTGGCGAATGTTATCGCCCTGGTCGCCTTCATTCCGGTTATTACCGGCATGGGCGGCAACGTGGGCGGGCAGTCGGCGGCGATTGTGGTGCGCGGCTTCGCCACCGGCCGGGTCGATTTTTCCACCCTGGGCAAGCTGCTGTTCAAGGAGATGCGGGTGGGCCTGATCATGGGGCTGGTTTGTGGTTTGACGCTGGCCGGCGTCGCGTTTTTCTGGCATCACAGCCCCATGCTGGGCGTTGTGGTGGGAGTGGCCATGTCGGCGGCGATGCTGGTGGCGGCCACCATGGGCGTTCTGGCGCCTGCCTTTTTCAAACGTCTGGGGGTGGATCCGGCCATTGCCTCCATGCCGTTTGTGCAAACCGCCAACGACATCACCGGCATTCTGATCTACTTCGCCACAGCCACGCTCTTTATGCCGTACCTGCGCTGAAATGCTTCGCTGCAGCAGCCCCTCCATCATTTTCCGGATTCTTTTCTATGGAGAGGCCGATCTCATCGTCACGTTTTTCAGCCAGGATGCCGGCCTTCTTCGGGGCTTTGCCCACAATGCCCGCCGCAGCCGCCGCCGTTTTGGCGGGAGGCTGGAGCCTTTGGCCGAGGTGGACCTGGCCTGGAGCGATGCCAGCCGCGGCGGCCTTCTGACGCTGCAGGAGGCGCAGATGCGGTTTCTTCATCTGGGCCTGCGCCGTGATCTGGAGGTGATGACGCTTGCCTCCTACGGGTGTGAACTGGTGGAGGCTTTGTGTGCGGAAGGCGAGCCCTATCCCGAAATTTTTACAATGCTGCAGGCCTTTTTGGGACATCTCGAACAGTTCCCGGCCAGTCCCGAGGTCCGGCTGCTTCTGGAACTGCGGTTGTTGTCGCTGTGCGGATACGCGCCAAGGCTTTCCGCCTGTTGCCGTTGCGGCGCACCGTTGACGGCGGAGACGGTGCATGTGGATATTCCCGGGGGCGCCCTGTGCCCATTCTGCGCGAAATCCGCGCTGAAAGGGCGTGCGGTGAGTCTTGTGACGCTGGGAACGCTGTTCCGGTCGTTGCAGGTTCCCTTTACGGTGTTTGACGGTTTTCATTTTGGAACGCAGACGCTCCAGGAGGCGAGGCTGATTTTAACGCCGCTTGTGCGTCATCACCTGCGCTTTGTGCCCAAATCGCTTGCGCTTATGGGAACGTCTGAACCTTGAAGTTGACATGACATGAGAATCTTGGCAATGTAATTTGTTCCTTGGAGCGATGGAAAAAAAGTTCATTGCCAATGGGTGGCAGCATTCTTTCAATCTCTTTCAAGCGGCGCTGTGAAAGACAGAAAGCCGCGTTTCGAGGCGTTGTGACTTTTCAGGAACTTATTTTGGCGTTGCAAACGTACTGGGCAAAGCAGGGATGTGTGATTCAGCAGCCCTACGATATGGAAAAAGGCGCGGGGACCTTCAATCCCGCCACATTTCTGCGGGTGCTTGGGCCCGAGCCATGGCGGGCCGCCTATGTGGAACCCTCCCGCCGGCCGACCGATGGGCGCTACGGTGAAAATCCCAACCGCCTGCAGCACTACTATCAGTTTCAGGCCATTCTGAAACCGTCCCCCTTGAATATTCAGGAGATCTATCTGGATTCCCTGAAGAGTTTCGGTGTGGATCCCGCCGAGCATGATATCCGCTTTGTGGAGGACGACTGGGAATCGCCGACATTGGGCGCATGGGGCCTGGGCTGGGAAGTCTGGCTGGACGGCATGGAGATCACCCAGTTCACCTATTTCCAGCAGGCCGGCGGCATCGATCTGAAGCCGGTCGCCTCGGAAATCACCTACGGCTGTGAACGGATCGCCATGTATCTTCAGGGTGTGGACAATGTCTACGATCTGGAGTGGACCAAGGGCGTTCGTTACGGCGACATCCACCATCAAAGCGAGGTGGAGTTTTCCACCTACAACTTTGAAGAAGCCGATACCGCGATGCTGTTTCAGCTGTTCGACATGTTCGAACGGGAATGCATCCGGCTGGTCAAGCGGGAGCTGGTGCTTCCCGCCTACGATTTTGTTCTGAAATGTTCCCATTCCTTCAATCTGCTGGATGCCCGCGGCGCCATTTCGGTCACGGAACGCGCCCACTATATCGGCCGGGTGCGCAATCTGGCCCGGCTGTGCGCCGAAGGCTATGTGGCCCAGCGGGAGAAGCTGGGTTTTCCCCTCATGAAGGGTTGAGATCTCATGTGTGCAGAAATATTCCTTGAAATCGGCACGGAAGAAATTCCCGCAAGTTTTTTGGCGCCCGCGCGTCTCAGTCTGGAAGAACTGTTGCGCAAGGAACTGGAGGCGGCGCGTATCCCCTTTCAGTCCATCCAGACCTTTGCAACCCCCAGGCGCCTGGCAATTGCGGTGCAGGGAGCGGCTCCCGAACAGGAGCGGCAGGAGCTGTCCATTTCGGGACCGCCGGCAAAAATAGCCTTCGATGCCGAAGGCAAACCGACCAAGGCGGCACTGGGCTTTGCCAAAACCAACGGCGTCGATGTCTCCGAACTTAAAACCGTTGAGACGCCAAAAGGCCCCTACCTGTGCGTGCACAAGGTGCTGGAAGGGCAGAAGCTGAAAGATCTGCTGCCCGACATCTTTCTGCGGGTGATCCATGCCATTCCCTTTAAAAAGTCGATGCGCTGGAAGGATCTGGACATCCGTTTCGTGCGTCCCGTTCACTGGCTGACCGCCCTGCTGGACGGCGAAATCGTTCCCTTCACGTTCGGAGAAATTTCCAGCGGCAACCAGTCCTTTGGCCATCGTTTCATGGCGCCGGAGGCCTTCACCGTCACCGGGCTGGAGGATTATCTGGCCAAGGCCCAGGAGCATTTCGTTATTCCCGATCCGCAGAGGCGTAAGGAAATCATCCGGCATGATGTGGAGGCGATTGCCGCCGGGCTCAATGCCAGTCTGAACATGGACGAAGATCTGCTGGAAGAGGTGTCCTTGCTGGTGGAATTTCCGGTCGCGATTTGCGGCGGCTTTGAAGAAAAGTATCTGGAATTGCCGCCGGAGGTGCTGATTACCACCATGAAGGAGAACCAGCGCTACTTTACGCTGACGGATGACTCCGGGCGTCTGCTGCCCCGTTTCATCACGATCGCCAATACCCGGCCCCGCGATCCGGAGGTGGTGCAGCGCGGCAACGAGCGGGTTCTGCGGGCGCGCCTGGCGGATGCCATGTTTTTCTGGAAAGAGGATCAGAAGGTTCCGCTGGAGAGCCGTCTGGAGGCGCTCAAACATGTGGTGTTCCAGGCAAAACTGGGCACCAGTTATGAAAAGGTCATGCGGATCCGGGAGCTGGCGGTGGAACTGGCGCGGCGCTTTGCGCCGGAGCGTGTCGAAGCGGTGGAACGGGCCGCTCTGTTGGCCAAATGCGATCTGGAAACGCAGATGGTCTTCGAGTTTCCGGAACTGCAGGGCGTCATGGGACGCGAATATGCCCTGCTGGAGGGCGAGGATCGGGATGTCGCCGTCGCGGTGTACGAGCACTATCTGCCGGTGCAGGCGGGTGGCGCTTTGCCCTCCGGTCCGGTTGGTGCCTGCGTGGCGATCGCCGACAAGATGGATACGCTGTGCGGTTGCTTCAGCGTTGGGCTGCTGCCGACGGGCGCGGCTGATCCCTTTGCGCTGCGGCGTGGAGCTATCGGCATTTTGAGCATCATTCTTGATAGACAGCTGCCCCTGTCTCTGGGGGCTTTGACGGAGCGGGCGCTCGGTCTGCTGAAGGAAAAGCTGAATCGTCCGGCGGCGGAAGCGGCTGCCGACATTCTGGATTTCCTGCGGCAGCGTCTGGTCCATATTCTGGTCAATACCCGCGGATTTCCGGCGGATGTTGTGGCCGCAGTGCTGTCTGCGGACGCCGATCGGCCCCTGGATGCTCTGCACCGGGTGGAAGCTCTGACCCGTCTGAAAAGCTCCCGTGACTATGAACCGGTGGCGGTTGCCTTCAAGCGGGTGGTCAACATCATCAAGGGTGGAGTGGAAACGGAAGTTTCGGAGGATCTGTTTGCCGCAGAGTCGGAGGAAAAACTGTACCGGGCTCTGTGTGGCATCAGGGAAGAGGTGCAGCATTTGCGCAAGGCCGGAGACTATGGCGCGGCACTGGAGAAGATCGCCTCATTGCGGCCTCTGGTCGACGGCTTTTTCGAGAGCGTCCTGGTGATGGATCCGGATGAACGGATTCGGGGCAATCGGCTGGCGCTGCTGACCACGGTGGCACGGTTATTTGAAGGCATCGCCGATTTTTCCAAAATAACGGCGGAAAGTGCTTCTTAGATTTATCCATATTGGGCCCGTAAAACGGGCGGAGCGCATTTTCAGGAGAAAAGCATTCGAGGAGGAACAACCATGGCGAAATTTATCTATTTCTTTGGTGAGGGCAAGGCGGAAGGCAATGGCAACATGCGGGAGCTGCTCGGCGGCAAGGGGGCCAATCTGGCGGAAATGACCGCTATCGGTCTGCCGGTTCCTCCAGGGTTTACCATTACGACGGAGGTCTGCACCGAATTTTACAAGAACAACCGCAACTATCCGGCCTCTTTGAAGGCGGAGTTGGAGGAAAATCTGGCCCATCTGGAAAAGGTGACCGGCAAGAAGTTCGGTGATGAGAAAAACCCCCTGCTGGTTTCGGTACGGTCGGGCGCACGCGCTTCCATGCCGGGCATGATGGACACCGTGCTCAATCTGGGACTGAACGACAAGACCGTGAAAGGCCTGATAGAGAAGACGGGCGATCCGCGTTTCGCCTATGATGCCTACAGGCGTTTTATCCAGATGTACGCCGACGTGGTTATGGGCATGGATCGCGATCTGCTGGAAAACATTCTTGAAGAATGCAAGCAGGCCAAGGGCGTGCAGGCCGATACGGAACTGGATGCGGAAGATCTGAAAAAGCTGGTTGTTCTGTTCAAGGAAAAATACAAGGAAACGCTGGGACAGGAATTCCCGAGCGATCCTGTGGAACTTCTGTGGGGCGCGATTGGCGCGGTCTTTGGTTCCTGGATGAACCACCGGGCCATCGTGTACCGCAAACTCAACAACATTCCGGCGGACTGGGGCACTGCGGTCAACGTGCAGGCGATGGTCTTCGGCAACATGGGCGATGACTGCGCCACCGGCGTTGCCTTTACCCGCAATCCCGCCACCGGCGAGAAGTACTTCTACGGCGAATTCCTGATCAATGCCCAGGGTGAGGATGTGGTGGCCGGTATCCGTACTCCGCAGCCGATCAACAAGGAAGGCGGCGCAAGCGATCTGCCCTCTCTGCAGGAGGTCATGCCGGAAAGCTACGATCAGCTGGTGAAGATCAAGAATCTGCTGGAACAGCACTACCGCGACATGCAGGACATCGAGTTCACCATCGAAAAGAAGAAACTGTTCATGCTGCAGACCCGTAACGGCAAACGGACCGCCCGGGCCGCCATCAAGGTGGCGGTGGATATGGTGAAGGAAGGCCTGATCTCCGAGAAGGAAGCGGTCCTGCGGGTATCCCCCAGCCAGTTGGGACAGCTGCTGCATCCGTCGCTGGATCCCAAGGCGCCCAAGGAAGTTATCGCCAAGGGACTGCCCGCCTCTCCGGGAGCGGCCAGCGGCGCGATCGTCTTTTCCGCGGAGGATGCGGAGGCTGCGGCGGCGGAGAAGCGGAAAGTGGTTTTGGTGCGTCTGGAAACCAGCCCGGAAGATATTCACGGCATGGATGCGGCCCAGGGCATTCTGACGGCGCGCGGCGGCATGACCTCGCATGCGGCGGTGGTAACCCGTGGCATGGGCAAGTGCTGCGTGGTTGGATGCAGCGACATCAAGGTGGACTATCAGAAGAAACAGTTTAGCAACCGCCAGGGCGAAATTTTCAAGGAAGGCGATGTCATTACGCTCAACGGCTCGACCGGCGAGGTCATGCGCGGTGCGGTTCCCACCATTCAGCCGGATATCTCCGGCGATTTCGCCACGCTCATGGGCTGGGTGGACAAGTACAAGAAACTGGGTGTCCGCGCCAACGCCGATACGCCGAAAGATGCCCGGGTGGCTCGTAATTTTGGCGCCGACGGTATTGGCCTGGTGCGTACCGAGCACATGTTCTTCCAGGGCGAGAGGATCCGCGCCATGCGTGAGATGATCATGGCCGAGGATATCGAAGGACGCCAGAAGGCACTGGCCAAGATCCTGCCGATGCAGCGCCAGGATTACTACGATATTTTCGTTGAAATGAAGGATCTCCCCGTGATGATCCGGCTTCTGGATCCGCCGCTGAACGAATTCCTGCCGCAGGAAGAACGCGAAATGGCGGAACTGGCGGAAATCATGGGAATGCCTTTGGCCAAGGTGAAAGCCATCGCGGAGCATCTGCACGAGAACAACCCGATGCTGGGACATCGTGGCTGCCGTTTGGGAATGACCTTCCCCGAAATTTACGACATGCAGGTGCAGGCGATCATTGAAGCCGCCTGCGAGCTGACCCGTGACAAGGGCTTTAACGTGGTTCCAGAGATCATGATGCCGCTGGTAGCGACCTATAACGAAATGCATTTGCTGAAAGAACGGGCGGACAAGGTAGCCGCCGAGGTCATGGAGCGCCTGGGCGTGAAGATCAAATACATGGTGGGCGCCTGCGTGGAGCTGCCCCGTACCTGCCTTATCGCGGATCGCATTGCTGAAGATGCCGAGTTCTTCTCCTTCGGCACCAATGACCTGACCCAGACGACCTATGGCCTCTCCCGCGACGATTCGGGCGATTTCCTGCCCTTCTACGTCGAGCACAACCTCTATGAACACAATCCGTTTATCAGCATCGACCAGACGGGTGTGGGCGAGATGGTCAAAATCGGCTGCGAGCGTGGACGCAAGACCCGCCCCAACCTCAAGATCGGCATTTGCGGCGAGCATGGCGGCGAGCCCGAAAGCATCAAGTTCTTCCATCGCATTGGCCTGAACTATGTCTCCTGTTCACCGTTCAGGGTTCCGGTGGCCCGTTTGGCGGCAGCCCATGGCGCACTGGAAGAAGAGATGAAAAAAGGCTAAAAATTTTTTGAACTGAAAAGCAAGAAGAACAACGATGAAACAGACCACGAAATGCAATCTGAGTGCCGCTGCGCGCGCGGCCGCGGGGGCGGCCGCTTGCCAGGGGGTGCTCTGTCATCAGGTTTGACGTTGGTTGCGGATCGTTGAATTCCACAAGGCCATGGGCAGAGTGCTCATGGCCTTGTTCTTTTGTTTGGACAGACAAGACTAGAAAAGGGATGCGTTATGCGAAACAACATAGTACATGCGGGCGCCCAGGAACTGACCTACGAGATCCGCGCCATTGTCGCGATCGCGGAGAAGCTCAACAAACTCGGCATGAAAACCAATATGGAAAATATTGGCGACCCGGTGGCCAAGGGAGAGAAGATCCCGATGTGGATGAAAAAGATCGTCGCCGATCTGGCCATGCAGGACAGTTCCTACGCCTACAGCGCTACCAAGGGCGTATTGGAAACCCGTGAATTTCTTGCTGAAATGACCAACAAACGAGGGAAAACCCAGATTTCCGCCGATGATATTACCTTCTTCAATGGGTTGGGCGACGCCATCCAGAAGGTGTACGGCCTTTTGCGTCACGAGGCACGGGTTATCGGTCCTTCGCCAACCTACTCCACCCATTCCTCCGCGGAGGGCTCCCATGCGGGACAGAAACCGGTTTCCTACCGGCTGGATCCGGACAACATGTGGTATCCCGATCTGGATGACCTGTACCTGTCCGTCAAGTACAACCCTTCCATTTCCGGTATTCTGATCATCAATCCCGACAATCCCACCGGCGCGGTCTATCCGGAGCGGATTTTGCGTGAAATTATCAATATCGCCAAGGAATTCGATCTGTTTATCGTTGTGGACGAAATTTATCGCAACCTGATCTACAACGGCCAGGCCACCCGTCCCATTTCCGATTTGATCGACGGCTTGCCCGCCATCGCCATGCGTGGCATCAGCAAGGACTTTCCCTGGCCGGGTTCGCGCTGTGGCTGGATAGAGGTATACAACGCGAAGGATAATCCGATATTCCAGCGTTATATTCAGAGCATTGTCAACTCCAAGATGGTGGAAGTCTGCTCCACCACGTTGCCGCAGAAAGCCATACCGCTGATCATGAGTCATCCGGAATATCCGGTGTATCTTGCGGAGCGGCGCAGCTGGTATGAACGCGCCTCGAACATCGCCTACGATATTTTCCGGAAAGTGCCCGGCCTCAAGGTCAACCGCACCAACGGCGCGTTTTACATGAGTGTGGTTTTTGAAAATGGCAGACTGGGAGAACATCAGACCCTGCCGATCCGCAATCCGGATGTGCGTGCTCTGGTGGAGGATCTGGTGGCCCAGCCGGGAGTTGCTCTTGACAAGCGTTTTGTTTATTATCTTTTGGGTTCGACCGGGATATGTGTTGTCCCCTTGTCTTCGTTCTGTACGCCCATGCAGGGCTTCAGGGTGACGCTGCTGGAGCACAACGAAAAGGAATTTACACGGGTGTTCAATACCATCGCGGAATCGATAACTGCCTATCTCAACTCCTGATAAAGGTTGGGGTAGGAGATATTTTTTTTCCGCGGAAGCATGCTTTTTGGATGTAATGCATGGAAATTCCTCGTCATATCGCCATTATCATGGATGGCAATGGCCGGTGGGCACAGCGGCGTCTGTTGCCAAGGGCTGCGGGGCATCGTGAAGGTGCCAAGACCGTACGGCGGATTGTGGAAGCCTGTTGCCGTCTGGGAGTGGGGTGGCTGACGCTTTACGCCTTCAGCACGGAAAACTGGAAACGTCCCCAGGCCGAAGTGGATGCGCTCATGGCGCTGTTAAGCCGGTTTCTCGTTGCGGAAACTCCGGATATGATTGCCAATGGCATTTGCCTGCGGGTGATAGGCGACCAGGAGCGACTTCCGGCGGGCGTGTGCAGGAATCTGAAAGAATCCTGCGAAGCGACAGCCGGCGGCAAATCCCTGATACTGACGCTTGCCCTTTCCTATGGCGGGCGCGATGAGATTGTACGCGCGGCGCGCAAACTCGCTGCCGAGGTCCAGGCGGGCCGGCTTGCGCCGGACGGGATCAGCGAGGCGGTTTTCGCCGAAGCCCTGGATTCTGCCGCCTGTCCGGACCCGGATCTGCTGATCCGTACCGGCGGCGAACAGCGTATCAGCAATTTTTTGCTTTGGCAGATGGCCTATGGCGAAATGGTGTTTACCACCACGCTGTGGCCCGATTTTGACGAAATGGATCTGCGTGCCGCCTGCGAGGAGTTTTCCCGGCGCAGTCGCCGCTTTGGCCGGATATCGGCATAATGAAATTCAATATTGGGTTCAAAAGGCTTGTGCGGGAGGTGAAGCGTTATTAAACAGCGTCTTGTGACCGCAGCGGTAGGCTTGCCGCTGTTGGCGGTGTTGATAGGTTGTGCGCCCCCATTCTGGTTTGCGGTAGCGGTTATGCTTTTGGCCGGTTGGGGGCTTTTCGAGTTTTATGCCATTTGTCTGCCCAAGCGCAGAACACTGGAAAAAACCCTGGCGATATTGGCCGGCGCCTTGCTGACCTGGCTTCCCCTCTGGCAAAATGATGGAGGGGCGCAGCTGGTTTGGGTAGGAACCTTCTACTTCTTTGCGCTGGTCATCCTGTTTCACTTTCAGGATCTGCGCATCGCGATGGCGGATTTTGCACTTCTGATCTGCGGCCTCTTTTATATCCCGCTCCTGTTGGGTTATCTGAATCTGCTGATGAAACTGCCGCAGGGGCGTTGCTGGATTTTTCTCACCTTGATGGCCATTATGGCCAACGACTCTTTGGCTTACTTTGCGGGAAGCAGGTGGGGGCGCCATCCGCTGTACCCGGCAATTAGCGCGAAAAAGACGTGGGAAGGTTTGGCGGGCGGTCTGGCCGGCAGCCTGATAGGTGTATTATTGGCCAAATACGCTTTCCTGCCGGCTTTGTCCTTTTCCTCTGCCCTGCTGCTTGCGGTAATATTGGGTTTTGTCGGTCCTTTGGGCGATCTGTTTGAATCGATGCTGAAGCGAAGTTATGGGGTCAAGGATTCCGGTTGCGGCATTCCCGGTCATGGCGGTCTGCTGGATCGCCTGGACAGTCTGTTGTTTGCCTTTCCGGCGGTTTACTCTTTTTGCATGTGGCACGTTCTTTCCTAGGAAAGGCGTGCTCCACATGGATGTACTTTTTTTCTGATGAAGAGATACTCATGAAAAATCTGGTTCTCCTTGGCAGTACCGGCTCCATTGGGGTTTCGACATTGGAAATAGTGGCGGCCTATCCGGAGCGTTTCCGGGTGCTGGCCCTGACCGGCAATTACAATGTGGATGCGCTTGCGCAACAGGTGCGGCGCTTTTCGCCGCGCCTGGTTGCGGTGCCGGATGCGGCTCGGGCGCAGGTCTTGAGAGAACTGGTACCGGATCGGAATGTGGAGGTGCTTTCCGGTCTTCAGGGGCTGCGGGCCTGTGCTGCGCTTGCGGAAGCGGATCTCGTGGTTTCCGCGATTACGGGATTTGCCGGTTTGGAACCGACGCTGGCCGCCATTGAGGCGGGCCATGATGTGGCGCTGGCCAACAAGGAGACGCTGGTGGCGGCAGGCGCCCTGGTAACAAGCCGGGCACGGGCGCTTGGAGTGCGCATTTATCCGGTGGACAGTGAACATTCCGCCATTTTTCAGGCCCTGCAGGGGCAGCGGGAGGCCCAGGTGCGGCGCCTGATTCTGACCGCGTCCGGTGGACCCTTTTATCAGTCCTCGCCCGAAGAAATTGAACGGGCGACGCCCGAAGCGGCGCTCAACCATCCCCGCTGGCGTATGGGCAAGAAGGTGACGATCGATTCCGCCACGATGATGAACAAGGGCCTGGAAGTCATAGAGGCGCACTGGCTGTTCGATATGCCGGAGGAGAAAATCGCCGTGCAGATCCATCCCCAGAGCGTCGTTCATTCGATGGTGGAATATGTGGATGGGGCGCTTATCGCGCAAATGGGGGTGCCGGACATGAAGATCCCCATTGCCTATGCGCTGGCCTTTCCGGAACGGCTGGCACTGGATTTGCCGCCGCTGGATCTCTGCACTTTGGGCTCGCTGACGTTTGCCGCTCCGGATGACCGGCGTTTTCCCTGTTTGTCCATCGCGCGCGAGGCCCTGCGGCAGGGCGGTACGGTACCTGCGGTCATGAACGCGGCCAACGAGGTCGCGGTGGCCTGCTTCCTTAACAAGACCATCCAATTTGGGCAAATCGCGGAAGTTATCCGTGCAACGCTGGAACAGCACAGTCCGAGTGCGGTAACGGATCTGGAGACGGTTATAGAGGCGGATCGTAAAGGGAGGCAAACAGCCCGGCGGATAGCTGCCGCGAAGGAGAATGCGCAATGACGATACTTGCCGGGATCCTTATGCTGGGCATTTTGGTGTTTGTCCATGAGTTTGGGCATTTTTGCATAGCCAAGCTGATGAATGTCAAGGTGCTGGCCTTTTCCCTGGGCTTTGGCCCCCGTTTGCTGGCGTGGCGCTGGGGAGAAACGGAGTACAGGCTGTGCGCCATTCCTCTGGGCGGTTATGTCCAGATGCTGGGCGAGAATGCCGATGAGGGGGAAGACGAAAAGGAAAAGGATGTGGTCCTGCAGCCCGGCGACGAAGAGCGTTCGTTTGCGACCAAGTCTCCCTGGAAACGGATTGCGATTGTAGTCGCGGGACCGGCCATGAACTTGCTGCTGCCGCTTTTTCTGCTGTCGCTGGCCTACTGGATCGGGGTGCCGGTGCCTGCCTATTTGGAGCAGCCGCCCGTAGTCGGACACGTGGTCGGGGATTCGGATGCGCAAAAGGCTGGTTTTCGTGCCGGAGATCGGGTTGTGGCGCTGAACGGCGTTCCCGTGGACAACTGGGAAAAGACCTCCAAAATCGTTGTTGAAGAGTTGGGGAAGCCCCTGCGCTTTACCGTGCGGCGCGAAAACGCGGAGCTTGTGCTGGAAGCCAAATCAGGCACGGATATCCTGGATGGTTTGCAGGCCTTTGGCCTTTTGCCGGAACAGGAGGCTCGCGTCGGCGCCCTGGCTCCCAACAGTGTGGCGGCGAGCGCCGGCTTGCAAGCCGGGGATCTGATTCTGAAAATCAACGATCGGCCAGTGACTTCCTGGTACGATCTGCGGCCGCTTATCCAGAATCTCCGGGAAAAACCGGGCAAATACCTCGTCGCGAGGGGCAATGAACGGCTGGAAATGACCATTTGGGCCAAAAAGGTTGCTCAGGAAAGCGGTCCTGCGCTGTATCAGATCGGAGTGGCGCCTTCGGTGGAGACCACGGTACGGCGTTTTGCCCTGCCGATGGCGATGCGTGAAGGGGGCCGGCAAACCTGGGAATTGACCAAGCTGACATTCATTTTTGTCAAAAAGTTGATAATGGGCGAAGTTTCCGCCAAGAATATCGGCGGACCGATTACCGTGGTGCAAGTGGCGGGAACCGCAGCCCGGACGGATGCGACGGGAGTCCTGACCATTCTGGCCTTTCTCAGCATCCAGCTG
Source organism: Deltaproteobacteria bacterium (assembly GCA_017552515.1). Lineage (GTDB taxonomy): Bacteria > Desulfobacterota > Desulfuromonadia > Desulfuromonadales > JAAYDE01 > RGIG7977. The sequence continues at coordinate 14,909 of JAFZPK010000014.1, forward strand.
GGTATTTTGAATTTGCTGCCGATACCGGTGCTGGACGGCGGGCACATTCTGTTCAGCTGCTGCGAAATTGTTCTGGGGCGTCCGGTGACGCCACGTTTCCGGGAGCTTGCGCAGCGCGGTGGCCTCATATTTTTGCTGTTGCTCATGTGTCTTGCCTTTTACAATGATCTGGTTCGGTTGTTCTGGAGTGGAAATGGCTGAGAAGCTTCTGGTGGTGGATACTTCCACGCCTTGCTGTGGCATTGCGCTGGGCGACGGAGCGCGTTTGGTGGGCGAATTGCAGCTTGACAGCGGAGCCCAGCATGCGGTGCAGCTGGTGGAGGGGATTGACTTGCTGTTGCAACGCGTCGGCTGGAAGATGCAGGATATTGAGGTTATGGCGGCGGTGGCGGGCCCCGGATCGTTTACCGGATTGAGGGTCGGACTGGCAACGGTCAAGGGTTTGGCGATGGCCTGTTCGAGACCGGTTGTGGGGGTATCATCGCTGAAAACGCTGGCCGCGCAGTTGCCCTTTTGCCGGTGGCCGGTCTGTGCGCTTCTTGACGCTCGCAAGCGTGAGGTGTATGCGGGCCGCTTTGACTGTAGCGGCGAGTTTCCCGAACCGCTGGCCCCCGAAACGGTGCTCTCTCCGGAACGGCTGGAAATCCTGGAGGATACGGTTTTTATCGGGACGGGCGCTATTGTGTACCGTGCGGTTCTTGAGGGCAAGGGGCAGGCGAAGGCGCATTTTGCGCCGGAGTCGTTGACGTCGGTACGGACGGTGCTGGCGGCGGAGCTGGCCTTGCGCGACTACCGGGCCGGGCGTTGGGTTTCTCCGGAGCGGTTGATGCCGGTCTATATACGCCCTTCGGAAGCGGAATTGGCCAGGGGCGCATAGAGCTTTGGATAGGAGAATTTCTTGATTGTGGCGTTTTTTCGGTAAGCTTGGTATTAAAGAGAGAGCAGCCGTTATTTCCGGCGGACAAACCACAAACCAAAAACAGGAGGTGCGCAATGGATGAGCAAGAAGTAATCCAGCGACTGCGGGAAGAGAATCCCCGGTATCGTAAACTGTATGAAGAGCATATTCTTTGGGAGAAGCAGTTGGCGCAGCTGGCAGGGAAACCCTACCTGACACCGCAGGAAGAAATTGAAAAAAGAAACATTCAAAAGTCGAAATTGGCCGGAAAAGACGAAATGGAACGTATTCGCAGAATGGCCAAGTTCGAGTGAAAGACCGGAAAGGTGTCGAAGGGGTGTGGTTTTGACAGGAAGAATCCTTTCGGCATCACAAGAGGGCTTGGAAAAAGTATAAAGCGGTCATTCGGGAGGAAAGGGTTCGGGCGATGACCAATCATCATCAACCGGTCGCGAAAGAAGGATATTTGTTTATAGGTCTTTTCGGCGCTGCGACGCTGGTCCTGGCGTTGCTGGGCTGGACTGTGCCTGCTTTTTTGTTGCTGGCGCTGACGCTGTTTACCGTTTATTTTTTCCGCAATCCGGAGCGCCATGCTTCCCAGGACCCCAATGCCGTGATTTCTCCGGCGGATGGCCGGGTGGTCTTTGTCGGAGAAGTGGAAGAAACGCGGTTTTTGCACACCCGCATGCTCAAGGTGAGCGTGTTCATGTCGGTTTTCAATGTGCATGTGAATCGGGTGCCGTTTGCGGGCAAGGTCGTCGATCTGTTTCATGAAAAGGGGAGTTTCCTCAATGCCGCGCTGGACAAGGCCAGTGAGTGCAACGAATGTTGCGGTATGCTGATGGAAACCTCTTCTGGCCAGCGTTTTCTGGTTGTGCAGGTAGCCGGTTTGATTGCCCGGAGGATCGTCTGTTATCCGCATATTGGCATGACCCTGGAAAAGGGGATGCGGTATGGACTGATCCGTTTCGGTTCCCGGGTGGATCTGTACCTGCCTCCGAACTGGCAGGTCAACGTACGGCCTGGCGACAAGGTGGTCGGCGGCGAAACTCTTATAGGATATGCTGAAAGTGAAGAATCCTCTGTTTGAGCATCCGGAACGTTTGGAAACCCTGCGCAAGGGTGTGTACATTGTTCCCAATCTGGTGACGACCGGCAGTCTGTTCGCCGGTTTCTACGGAATTGTTGCCACTATCAACGGCGATTATCGTACCGCATCCTGGTTCATTCTTGTTTCGGGGATTTTTGATGCCCTGGATGGCAAGGTGGCGAGGCTGACGGGAACAACCAGCCGCTTTGGCATCGAGTACGATTCCCTGGCGGATCTGGTGGCCTTTGGTGTGGCTCCGGCCCTGCTGATTTACAATTGGGCCCTGCGTCCCTATGGCAAGATCGGCTGGCTGGCAGCATTCCTGTATGTGGTGTGCGGTGCGTTGCGGCTGGCGCGTTTCAATGTGCAGGTTCCCTTTGTGGAGTCCCGCCGGTTTGTTGGTCTGCCCATACCGGCCGCAGCTTCGACACTGTCGTCATGTGTGCTGTTGTTCTACTATCTGGGCGGTTCGGGGACCGTGAAGATGGTATCGGTGCTGATCCTCATTTACCTGCTGGCCTTTTTGATGATCAGCAATTTCCCTTACGTTTCCTTCAAGGATCCGGAACTGCTGAAGCGGCGCCCCTTCGCGTTTCTGGTGCTGGCGATTGTCGCCATTATCGTGATAGTTGCGCGTCCGGAAATATTCATATTCACGATTTTTGTGGTGTATATGCTGTCTGCGCCCGTACTGCATATGGCGAGATTTTTGTACTGGCGGCGCAAACCGGCGCCAAAGAAATCAGAATGAATTTTTTGTTCCGGGAACAGCAGGTTGTCCTCCTGGCTCGTGAGGGTGGATTCGCTAAAGAAAAATTAAAAAATTTTGAAAGAATTTGACAACATCGATATTTTTTGTCTATAAAGCGTCAGTTTGGGGTACGTATGGGGAGCAGGGGAAATCAAAATTCAACATGTAAATGGAGTTTGGCATGACAGAAATGTTTATCATTCTGGTAAGTACGATTTTGGTTAATAACTTTGTTCTTGCGCAGTTTTTGGGCTTGTGCCCGTTTATGGGCGTGTCCAAAAAACTGGATACGGCTATCGGCATGGGGGCGGCCGTCACCTTTGTCATGGCCGTTGCCGCAATGGTCACCTGGGTGATCCAGTATTTTGTCCTGGCAAAATTCGGGATTGAATATCTTCAGACCATTGCGTTTATTCTGGTTATTGCCTTCTTGGTCCAGTTGGTCGAAATGATAATCCAGAAAACCAGTCCGGTGCTTTATCAGGCTCTTGGCATTTTCCTTCCGCTGATTACAACGAACTGTGCAGTTTTGGGCCTGGCCGTTCTGAATGTCCAGAAAGGTCACTCGTTCTTGCAGAGCATCCTGTTTGCCATTGGAGCGGCGCTTGGTTTCACCTTGGCAATGGTTCTGATGGCCGGTATTCGCGAAAAGGTTGATGTCGGTCCCGTTCCCAAATGTTTCCAGGGATTGCCGATAGCCTTTATTACAGCCGGGCTTATGTCACTGGCCTTTATGGGATTTGCAGGACTGATCAAATGATGGCTTGGTAAGGGGAGTTTAACGGCTATTTAAGAAAAGGAAAAACCACAATGATTGCAGCGGTTATAAGTCTTGGCGGTATCGGTTTTTTGGCGGCGGTGATTCTGGGCTTCGCGGCTAAGAAATTTGCGGTTGAAGTAGATCCCCGGGAAGCGGAGATTGCAGGAAATCTTCCGGGGGCGAACTGTGGTGCGTGTGGATACGCCGGATGCGGCGGTTATGCAAAAGCGGTAGTGGCAGGGAATGCTCCTCCCAATCTCTGTACCCCTGGCGGGGCAGGCGCTGTCGCAATGATTGCCCGGGTGATGGGTGTTGAGGCGACGGCAGCGGAGCCGACGGTTGCGGTGATCTGCTGCCAGGGAGACAACACACGCGCCCAAGATAAATACAAATATGTCGGGGTCCATGATTGCAGAACCGCTCAGGCGCTTGCCGGTGGACCGAAGGCTTGTCCGAGCGGCTGCCTAGGGTTGGGAACCTGCGTTGCGGCCTGTGCTTTCGGCGCTCTTTCGATCTCCCCGGAAGGTCTGGCGGTTGTTGATCGCGAGAAATGCGTTGGCTGTAAAAAGTGTACGACGGTATGTCCTCGCAATGTTATCAAGATGGCTCCCAAGTCCGCCACGGTTCAGGTACTGTGCAACAGTCATGACAAGGGCGCAGTAATAAAGTCCTATTGCCAGGTTGGTTGTATCGGCTGCCAGATTTGCAAGAAGACGGCGGAAGATGTGTACGCTGTGGATAATTTCTTGGCTTCTGTGAAGAACGAAAGTTACGATCAGGAGAAAGCTGTCGCTGGAATGCTCAAATGCCCGGCGAAGTGTATCCATGATCTTGCTGCTGCCGATACCCCTCAGGAAGAGAAAACTGAAGAAAAAGCTCAATAATAAACCAATAAAGTGAGGCACACGTGCAAGTGCAACAAGTGAAAGAGAGGAGCAAAGCGTTCGTAAACCTTTTTCGTCAACATAAGGGAATGAACATGGAGTTAAAAACATTTAAAGGGGGCCTGCATCCCCCAGACAACAAGAGATGGTCAGAGAAAAAGGCAATAGAAGTTTGTCCTGTGGCTGAAGGAGATGAACTGGTTATTCATCTTTCCCAGCATATTGGCGCGCCGGCAGAAGCATGCGTGCAAAAAGGGGACAAGGTTTTGAAGGGGCAGGTTATTGGTACTCCCAAGGGGTTTGTCTCGGTACCGATACATGCTTCCACGTCCGGCGAGGTTATTGCTGTAGAACCGCGGCTTGATACTGCCGGCAACAAGACGATGGCAGTGGTCATCAAGGCCGACGGAAAGGATGAGTGGGATCCCAATCTGAGCGGTGCCGATCCGGACAAGCTGATGCCTCAGGAGCTGAAGGATCGCATTCTGGCCGCAGGTATCGTCGGCATGGGCGGCGCGACTTTCCCGACCCATGTAAAATTGAGTCCTCCGGAAGGCAAAAAGATCGATTATCTGATTCTCAACGGTGTCGAATGCGAACCGTACCTGACCGCAGACGATCGCCTCATGCAGGAGAAGCCGGAAGAGGTCGTAGAAGGCATACTTATCCTCAAACGGATTTTGGGGGTTGAAAAGGCTGTTATTGGTATTGAGGCCAACAAACCCACTGCCATTGAGACGATGCAGAAGGCATGCGAAGGCAAGGGTATTGAGGTTTGCCCGCTTCAGCTCAAATATCCGCAGGGCGCGGAAAAACAGCTGATCTATGCGGTAACGGGACGTGAAGTTCCGTCGGGCGGCCTGCCAATGGACTGTGGTTGTGTCGTGCAGAATGTGGGAACGGCCGCTGCTGTCAATGCCGCAGTTCGCCGCGGGATCCCGTTGATTGAAAGAATTGCCACGGTCAGTGGTTCCGCCGTTGCCGAGCCGAAGAATCTGCTTATCAAGATTGGTCAGCCCATTTCCAAACTGGTAGAATTTTGCGGCGGCGTCAAAGGCGAGCTGGGCAAGATCATCCAGGGCGGACCGATGATGGGTATGGCGGCGGTTTCGATGGATGTGCCTGTCACACGGGGAACGTCGGGAATCCTTCTCTTTAGTGAGGGAGAAGTTATCAGAGCGCCGGAAGGCCCCTGTGTCCGTTGCGGCAACTGTGTTCGGGCATGCCCGGCATTCATCATGCCGACGGAAATAGCTTTCCAGATGCGCAGAGGAAAGGTTGACGAAGCCGAGAAGCTGAATGTAATGGATTGTATTGAATGCGGAAGCTGTACCTACATTTGTCCGGCGCAGATACCTTTGCTCCAGTTCTTCAGACAGGCCAAGAGTGCGATTAGGGCCAATATTGCTAAGAGAAAGAAGGTTTGACGTGGAGAAATCACTACTTTATGTTTCTTCTTCTCCCCATATTCATGAGGGGATGACGACAAGTAGGGCAATGTGGGAAGTAATAGGCGCGCTGTGCCCCTGCTGCTTGCTGTGGATTCTTTCTTTTGGGGTGCAAGCATCGTGTCTGACCATATTGTTCTGTGTTCTGGGATGCGTACTTGCTGAAGCAGGGTGGGAACTGATCCGGAAACAGCCGATAACGGTTCGTGATGGCAGCGCGGTCATGACAGGTATTCTGCTGGCCTTGAATGTTCCGCCCAATGCGGCATGGTGGATGGCCTTGCTGGGTGGTTTTGTTGCCATTATTATCGGCAAGCAGGTTTTTGGCGGATTGGGATGCAATCCCTTCAACCCCGCGCTGGTGGGCCGTACCGTTTTGCTTATCTCCTTCCCGGTGCAGATGACCACCTGGGTTATGCCGAGAACGCATGAGATTACTTCGGCGACTCCGTTGTCCGCTGTCAAAATGGCAGTTGGACTGCACGGGAATATTACCCCGGAAGTTCAGGCGCAGTTGAGCGGTGTCTTCTACGGTGGTTTGGGCGGTCAGCTTGGTGTTCTGTCTGCGCTTGCTCTGATAGCCGGAGGCTGCTGGCTTATTTACCGCAAGATTATTACATGGCATATTCCGGCGAGCTTTATCGGGTCGGCCTTTGTTCTGTCCTCTATTTTCTGGCTGGTTGATTCCAGCAAATATCCGAGCCCGCTTTTCCACATGGTAACTGGTGGTTTGATGCTGGGTGCGTTTTTCATGGCGACAGACTGGGTGACTTCTCCTCTGACTCCGAAAGGGATGGTTGTTTTTGGAATTGGATGCGGAGTGCTCACCGTTCTGATTCGGCTTTTTGGTGGATATCCGGAGGGAGTGGCGTTTTCCATTCTGCTGATGAACTCGGCGACTCCCATTATTGATCGTCTTACTATGCCCAGGAAATTTGGGGCTATGCCCAAAAAATTTGGGCTTGTAACTAAGAAGGGGTAGGAGAAATGAAAGATATTGGCCGCCTCGCCTTGGTGCTTACTCTTGTTACCGCAGTCTCCGCCTTGTTGCTGGCACTTGTCGAATTGGTGACTCGCGACGCAATAGCGCACCAGAGAGAACTTGTTACCTTGAATGCCTTGCAGTCGGTTCTTCCTCCCGCGGATAACGAGCCGAACAAAGATACCGTTGCTCTGCCGGTTAAGGATTCCAAGGGGAATGATGTAGAGACTGTTTTTTACCGTGGACGTAAAGATGGCAAAATTTCCGGTATAGCTTTTGAGACGGTTGCTCCCGATGGCTATAGCGGCAATATAAAGATCATGGTGGGAATTGATGCCGAGGGCAAAGTAACGGGCATTTCCATTTTGCAGCACGCCGAGACTCCGGGATTGGGTGCGAAGGCCGCAGATGCAAGCTGGACAGATCAGTTTAAAGGCAAAGGCCTTGGTGATGCCAAGTGGAGCGTGAAGAAGGATGGTGGCGATTTTGATCAGATTACGGCAGCCACGATCACACCTCGGGCCATTGTCGGTGCAATTCGCCGTGGGCTTGAGTTCTTCAAGGCCAACCAGGCCGCGATTGTTGGCGGATAATGGGAGGAACAAATGAATTTGAATTTAGCAAAGATGAATCTCGGAAAGATGAATCTCCCAAAGGTGAATTTCGCAAAAGAGTTTAAAAGAGGCATCTGGGATGAGAACGCGGTGTTGAAACTGGGATTGGGCCTGTGCCCTTCCTTGGCGACATCTTCCAGCGTGGAAAACGCAGTGGGTATGGGATTGGCGGCCACGTTTGTACTGGTTTGCTCAAATGTGGTTATCTCCTGTCTGCGGAAAGTGATTCCTTCCAAGGTACGTATCCCGGCCTTTATCGTTATCATTGCCTCGTTTGTAACGATTGTTGACTTGGTCATGCAGGCTTATCTGCCGGCACTTCACAAGTCTTTGGGAATTTTTATTCCCTTGATCGTTGTAAACTGTATCATCCTGGGCCGGGCCGAAGCCTATGCTTCCAAGAATCCTGCCTACGAGTCGATGATAGACGGTGTCGTTATGGGTATTGGCTTCATGGCTGCCCTGGTTGCCATTGCCACCGTTCGGGAAGTTCTGGGTAACGGAACCTTCTTCAATCTTCCGCTCTTTGGCGCGGGTTATGTTCCCATGCTGATCATGATTATGGCTCCAGGCGCTTTCTTGGCGATTGCCTTCTTGCTTGCGGGCATGAATCAGGTTTCCAAAAAGTAGCACAGAGGAAACCAGATAATTTATTGATAAAAAAAGAGCCGCTTTTTAAGCGGCTCTTTTTTTATGATCGTTCCAGCTTTTAAAATTTTACAGTTCCCGTTTTTCCTTGGTTACCTCCATAAGCTTTTCTATCGCCGCGTTAATCCCTTCGGCAACTTCGGAAATGCTTTTTGCCAGCATGTAGGCTGGTGTCGTAATAAGTCTGTTGGCGTGATCATAAACGAAACGGTTGGCCTCACATTCCAGATGGGTAGAGCCCATCATTTCCAACATCACGGCCGTTTGTTTGTCGTGGCCGATGGTCAAGGTGTGGCTGAAACCTTCACTTCCCAGGATCCGCGCCACAACCGCCGGAGCAATGCAGATTGCGGCTACCGGTTTGCCGGTAACGACCAGGCCTTTGACCAGGCGCCGCACATCGCGGTGGACCTGGCAGCTGATCTCGTTTTCGGCGAAATCCGACAGGTTGGTGATGGCGCCCATGCCTCCCGGTATGACCAGGCCATCGAGATCGTTGACCTGCACTTCGCTGATATCCCGGATTTTGCCGCGGGCAATGCGGGCGGCTTCGACAAGGACATTGCGCTGTTCGCCGGGTACTTCTTCGCCGGTCAGATGATTGACCACCCGTTTTTGCATGATGTTGGGCGCCATGCAGATGATTTCCGCGCCCTCGCGATCGAGCGCCAGCAGCGTCAAAACCGCTTCATGAATTTCGCTGCCATCGTAAACACCGCATCCGGAAAGAATTACGCCAATTTTTTTCGCCATATCTGTCCCTCCTGTGTCAAAATAAAAAGACCATTGTTTTCAGCTTGATTTGTCTGCAAGGTTAGAAGACGTGATAAAAAACAACGATAAAGAATCACTGCCATTTTATGCTATCTGTGGATAAAGAAGAAGTCTGGATTTTTCCCGAAGGACAGACGCCGGAACGTTTGGACTGTTTCGTGGCCCGTTGCCAACCGCAGCATACACGTTCCCAAATCAAGCGTCTTATAGAGGACGGACAGGTTTTGCTCAATGGCCTTGTCGCCAAAGCCGGAGACAAGCTTAAGGGGGGGGAAAAGATCAGCCTTGCGCTGCCACCGCCGGTTCCTTCCACAGTGGTTCCGGAGGCAATTCCTCTCCATATTTTGTATGAGGACGCCGATCTTGTCGTGATTGACAAGCCGGCGGGACTGGTTGTCCATCCAGCTCCCGGTCATGCCGGCGGGACACTGGTCAATGCGCTTCTGCATCACTGCAAGGATTTGGCCGGCATTGGCGGAGAACTGCGGCCAGGTATCGTCCACAGGCTGGACAAGGATACATCCGGTGTGCTGGTCGTTGCCAAAAACGAGAGCAGTCTTGCCGGGCTTGCCCAGCAGTTCAAGACCCATACGGTGCGAAGACGTTATCTGGCCCTGATTCAGGGCGTGCTTGCCGATTCCACGGGAAAAGTGGATTTGCCGGTAGGGCGTCACCCGGTGGATCGGAAAAAAATGGCGGTTGTCACGGCGCATGGCAGGGAGGCGGTTACCCATTGGCAGGTGATGGCCCGTTTTCCAAAGGATCGTATGACACTGATAGCGTTGCGTCTGGAAACGGGGCGTACGCACCAAATTCGGGTGCATATGGCCAAGCTCGGTTTTCCGGTCGTGGGGGATCCCGTGTATGGTCACCCGGGATGGGTAAAAAAAATCGCCGATCCGGTTTTAAAGCGGCTTGTTCTCCAGCTTGGGCGTCAGGCCCTGCATGCGGATCTGCTTGGGTTTATCCATCCGCGTACAGGGAACTATCAGGAGTTTTGCAGCGCGTTGCCCGCCGATATGGCGGGTGTTCTCCAGCGTTTGAGAGAGAATGCGCAGGACGTTTCGGTTTAAGCATCATCTCGGCAGATGATGAAATGGAGCAGGAAAAATTGCGCTTTGGGAGGTACTGTCATATGAAAATGGTGCGGCAGAATAAAATCAATTTTTTGCAACCGGAATGGGCGCAGAATTTTCCGCTTTATGCTGGTTTCAGTACCCGTAACGGTGGAGTCAGCCGTCCGCCTTTTCATTCGTTGAATCTGGGCTTCAATACCGAGGACACGCTCTACAACGTTGAGGGCAACCGTTCTACGCTGTGCCGGGCCTTTGATGTTTCTCCGGCCAGTTTGCTGACCGTGCGGCAGGTGCATGGCAACAACATATTGGTTATCAGTGAACCCAATCCGGATCTTGGGCATTTTCTGACGGTGGAATGCGATGCCATAATCACCAATCAGCCGCAGGTCATGGTGGGTATTTTGACAGCCGATTGTTATTCGGTGCTGTTTTGGCACCCGGTCGCCCAAGTGATTGCGGCGGCGCATGTCGGTTGGCGCGGGGCGGTCAAGGGGATTCTCGGCAAAGTGCTGGATGCCTTGAGGGAACTGTTTCAGGCCCAGGCCGGCGATCTGTACTGCGCTATCGGGCCGGGTATTTCCGCCGCCCATTACGAAGTGGATCGGGCGGTGCGGGATGAATTTGTCAAAGCCGGAATCCGTTGGAACGAAATTGCCGCCGAAAAGAAGATCGGTCAGTTTTGGCAGCTGGATATTGCCAGCTGCTGCCGGCTGCAGCTGGAACGGGGCGGGGTGGATCCGGCCAAAATTGCCGATGCCACATCGTGGTGTACGTTTAAGAACCGGGAACTTTTCTTCTCCTATCGCCGCGACAAGGGGCAGACGGGCCGGCAAATGGGATTTATCATGATGCGGACCTGAAAAGAAGATTCTGAAGACGCGAAGGCTGCGAAGACGCGGGAATTTTGAATCGAATGTTTGGTGATATGAGCTGGACGATTGTAATCGTTGGTCCGCTTGTCGGGCTGCTGGGCATGTTTGCGGGCGGTTACTGGGGAATTGGCTGCGGCTGGCTGGTGGTGCCGACCATGCTGATTATGGGACTGACTCCCATGGAAGCGGTTGGTATTGGCCTGTTGCAAATGGTTCCTTCCGTTTTGCCGACGGCCATCAAAACGACACCGGCGATTGGCTGGGGACGCGGATCGCTGGGCAAGGCGCTGGTGCTGCCGCTGGCGGCGGGTGCCTTTCTCGCGTCGTTCAGCGGGGCGCCTATCAACCGTTTCGCCTATCGGCTGTGTGGTGATTCCGGTTTGCTGATCCTGTTTATGGTGGTGATGACCATCATAGGAATTCAGACCGTTTCGGGTTCCACAGCGTTTTCCTCGGGCCAGCCCCGGATGTATACCGGCCGGGAAAGTTTGTGGGCTTTTATTGGCGGTTTGGGCGCCGGAGTGTTCAGTTCGGTGCTGGGTATTGGCGGCGCGGTACTGATGCGTCCAATGCTGGCCGGCGGCTTTCGGGTCCCGGAACGGGAAACCGCCAATGCTGTGCGTCTGCTGTTGCTGGTTACCACGTTGTGTGGAGGGCTGACCTATGTTGTGCATCAGGGAAACGTTGCGTACCGCGTGGTGTGGATTTCCCTGCTGGTCGCCGCTGGCGGGATGATTGGATTTCCCTGCGGTGTCCGTTTGCATGAGGTGGTGGTTCGTCAGGGCTATGCGCAGCATGTGCATAAAAGTTTTGCCAGTATTGCCGCCGTCATTGTGCTCTGCACCCTTTTGAAGCTGTGCGGCCAGATCATCCTGAGCCGTTGCCTGTTGCTGCTGTTTGCCGTGTTGCTGGCCGTGTACCTGCTCTGGTTTGGCGCGTATGCGCGCAAGCATCCGCGGGGTGGAGCGGCTGCACATGCTGCGGGCGATGCTCGCACATGTTCTTTAAAAGAGCGATCTTGACGGGGGAAGAAACGCTGCTGGGGAATGTGATAAAATCTTGTTGCATCTTGCCGTGCGGCTGTATCCAAGGTATCATTTCATCTTTTTGTTTGTTTGACAAAACGTTGTTTGAAGGAAGTCCATAGAGTGCAACATATTGCTGGGAAGGAATGAAGCATGAAAAAAATATTCTGTACATTGTGCGCCGGGCTGCTTCTGTTTTCCGGCGCCGGCCAGGCGGTAGCCGAAGAGGTCAGCCGTATTGCCGCCGTCGTGATGGACGAGCCCATCACCACCTTTCAACTGGATCAGCGCTGTGCCGAGCTCCGTGCGGTGCAGAACGAACGTATTACCCGGCGGGAAACGCTGAACATGCTCATTGAGGACGTTCTTGTCGAGAAAAAGGCGAAAGACATGAAGATTGAAGTGAGCGATGACGATATCGCCGCCGCGCGACGGGATGTGGAGCAGTCCAACAATCTGAACACC
>JAFZPK010000157.1 GCA_017552515.1 Deltaproteobacteria bacterium
CAGGCCCAAACCAGTGATTCATCCGGCAAACGAAATTCTTCCCGTAACTGCAAACGATCGGCAGAGGCCACCGCATTTTCCGCCTGCATATCAAATTTCAGATTGCCGGTCACGGTCACCCGTTCCGGCGGCGCGCCAATCCGGCAGGCCCGCTTGGCATCCAGCGCGGTTTGCATGCAGAATGCGGCGAACTCGCGCATGACCCAGGAAGTCAAACGCCCCGCCCAACAGTAATGGGGAAAGGAACGATCCGAAAAACGTCCGTTGACCAACACGACAGGTATCGTCCGGCGATAGGCCAGCCGCATCAGATTGGGCCAGATTTCCGTTTCGACGATCAGAATCAGGCAGGGATGAAAGGCGCGGAGAGCCCGGCGGATAATGCCGGAAAAATCGAAAGGAAAGTAAAAGCAGGCGTCAACTTCGGGAATTTTGCGTGCCACATCCTGCCCGGTTTCGGTAACGGTGGTCATGACCACCGCATACTGCGAAGCATTCTGCCGCAAGGCCCGCAACAGGGGAATGGCGGCGCGCGCTTCTCCCACAGATACCGCATGAATCCAAATGACTTTCCGTCCTTCAAGAGGCTGCAAGCGCTCGCGACGATAGAAGCCAAAACGTTCCCTCAGGCCACGCCGTACTCTTCCACGCCGCAGCCCCCGGAAAAAAAAGCCCACCAGAAGAAATGGCATCGCAATCAGGAACAAAATGTCATACAGCAGATACATGCCATGCCTCCAGACAACGTTCGGTTTCCTCCTGATTGATTTCCATCTCGCGCTGCAGACGGAGGCGAAACTCCTCCATCTCCTCCTCCGGCCGGGCAAAATGCGGTCCGGAATAGCGAAAAACGCATTTGGCACCGGGATAAGGCAGTACAAAGCGGTCCCATGACGCAAAGCGGTGACCGCGACTACAGGCAAAGGATCCCAAAAAAACCGGGCAGCCACTCAGTTTGCCCACCTGCGCCACCCCAGCCTTCATTTCATGACGCGGGCCACGCGGACCATCGGGAGTAATGCCTATATCCACCCCCGACTCAACAAGCCGCACCATCTCCTTCAAGGCCGCGGCGCCGTGACGCGACGACGAACCACAGACGGTACCGCATCCAAAACGCCTCATTATGGCGGAGGCAATGGCACCATCCCTCGAAGCGCTCATCAGCGCCCGGATTCCCGGGCCGCGATAGACCTTGATCATCAAAAGCATCTGATCATGCCAAAAACCCAGGATGACGCCCCGGCGTTGCGCATGAAAGGGCACTATGCTCTCTTCATTCTCGATCTTCACACGCATGGTGAGCCACAACAGTTCGATCAGCCCCCTGGCCACAACCGGCAAAACCGAAAAAAGCATCTTATCCCGAAGCCATTTCCCCATTGCGCCCCGCAAACTGGAATTCGTACAGTTTGTGATAGAAACCTCTGGCCGCCATCAACTCCGCATGGCTGCCCATTTCCACAACCCGGCCATTATCGATCACCACGATCTTGTCCGCTCCGCAGATGGTGGACAGGCGATGGGCGATAACAAAGGTGGTGCGATTTCGCATCAGATTGCCCAAAGCCTTCTGCACCACCGTTTCGCTCTCCGTATCCAGAGCGCTGGTCGCCTCGTCCAGAACCAGAATCGGCGCATCCATCAACAGGGCCCGCGCGATGCACAGGCGCTGGCGCTGTCCCCCGGAGAGCCGCACGCCCCGATCGCCAATGATCTCGTCGTAACCTGCGGGAAGTTCACGAATAAATTGATCGGCGTAGGCGGCAACCGCAGCCTTGCGCACCGCTTCTTCCGAAGCATCCGGGCAGCCGTAGCGGATGTTGCCGGAGACCGAATCGTTGAACAGGAAGGTCTCCTGATCCACCAGGGCCACATTGCGGCGCAGGCTCTCCGATGCAATCTTGCGAACATCGTGCCCATCTATGCTGACACAGCCCTTCTGCACGTCATAAAATCTCAAAAGCAACGAAACTATGGTCGTCTTTCCGGAACCGCTCGGCCCCACAAGAGCCACCACCTCGCCCGGAGAAACATGCAGCGAAAAATCCTCCAACACCGTCTGGCCGTCGTAGGCAAAATGCACATGGTCAAACACCACCTCGCCACGAGCCCGCCCCATGGAAAACGCATCCGGGGCATCGGTAATGTCCGGGTGGTGATCGAGGATTTCAAACACCCGCTCCGCCGCTCCCATCACGGTCTGCGCGGTGTTGTTCAGCTTGATCAAACGCCGCAACGGCACATACATCATGATGATGGCGGTTCCAAAAGAGAAGAGCTGTCCCAACGTGATCACACCGTTGATCACCCGGTAGATGCCAAACCAGAAGACCGCCGCCACTCCTATTGAGGCAAGCACTTCCACAATTGGGGCCGAAAGTGAATCGTACAGCGCCACGTTGCGGATAAAGTGGTAAAAGTTGCGGTTCTCCCGCATGAACTTGTCGCGTTCCCGCTCTTCCGTTCCAAAAGATTTGATGATCTTCATGCCGGAGAAGGTTTCCTGCAAGATGGCGGTCAAATCGCCCAAAACCGCCTGGCCGGCCTTGGAATTTTTCTTGATGCGCCTTCCTACGCAGATGCCGGGGAAAAAGGCCAGCGGCAATACCAGAAAGGCGACAGACGTCAACTTCCAGTCATTGTAGAAGGCAAGCCCCAAAAGTCCCACCAGCGTCACGCTCTCACGGATGCCATCCACCAGCATGTCCGCGGTTGCGCGTTGCATAACGCCCACATCGTTGAGAATTCGCGACATAAAATTGCCGGCCGTATTCTGATTGAAATACCCCAGCGAAAGTTTCAGGCAGTGACTGTACAGTTCGTTGCGGATATCCTGCACCACCAGCGCACCGGCGGTCTTGATGCAGTACTCCTGTACAAACTTCCCGCTGCCTTTCACGGCGAACAGCAGGACAATGAAGAAGGGCACCAGTGGTATCAAGGCCCGATCCTGCGGCTGGAGCACCTTGTCCACCAGGGGCTGCACCAACTTGGCGGAAGCCACATCGGTTGCTCCCACCAGAATGGAAGCGCAGACCACCAACGCGATTCTTCCCAGATAGGGCCGGGAATAACATATCACCCGGCGCAAAACGTCGATGCCTTCCCTCTTAACCATGCGCCTTCCTCCGGCTCAGTTCCGACGCCATACGGGCAACCCTTTGCGAACAGCCGCCGCTCCCCAGTTTTTCCCTCACCAGCTGCAACCCATCCTGAACATGCTGACGGTATTCGGCATCTTCCAGCAGAAGAAGCACTTCTTTGGCAATGCCCTCGGGGGAGGCGTCATCCTGAATGAGCTCGCGCGCCACTTCCCTGCCGGCCACAATATTGACCAGACCTATCCACGGGACCTTGACCAGCATCCGCCCCAACCAGTAGGTCAGCCGTGACAAACGATACAGAATGGTCATCGGCGTTCCCACCAGAGCCACCTGAAGCGTGACCGTTCCGGAAACACAGGCCACCACATCACAGGCGCGAGCCACATCGTAGATATTGTCCCGCAGCACACGGATCCTTTCTTCCATATGACGCGCGGCAATCGCCTTCTGCAAAGATTCCTCACTCAAGGAGGGCGCCACCGGCAGCACGAACTGCGCATCCGGCCGTTTTTTCAAAAGGATGCACGCCGCATCCAGAATATTGTCCAGCAGATAACGCAACTCGTTTCTCCTGCTGCCAGGAAACAACCCAATAACCGGCATGCCATCCTTGAGATGATACTTTTGCAAAAAGGCTTCCCGTGACAGATCGTGATGAAAATCGTCCAGCAGGGGATGTCCCACATATTCGACATCAATGCCGTAGGCGCCATAAAAATCTTTTTCAAAGGGAAGGATGGCCGCCAGGCGATCCACCACCCTGGCAATCCGGTGTACCCGATAACGACGCCATGCCCAAACCTGAGGGCTGATGTAGTACAGCACTGGTATCCCCCGGCGTTTGGCAATGGCGGCAAGGCGCAGATTGAACTCGGGAAAATCAATGAGTATCAGCACATCCGGAGGAGCATCGCCACAGAGCAGATTTTTCAAAAGCTTAAAGGCTCTCCAAATCACCGGCAGGCGGGAGAAGACTTCTATCGCACCCACAACCGCCATTTCGGCGTTTGGAAACAGAATCTCGCATCCGGCGGCAGCCATCCGCTGCCCCCCCACACCGTAAAAGGAGAGATTTTCGTCGATTTCCCGGCAGGCCTTGATAAGATTGGAACCATGCAGATCCCCGGAATCCTCTCCCGCGACGACAAGCGCCTTCCGTGTCTGAAAGGATTCATGTAAAGGGGTTTCTTGCATAAATTTTTCTATCTGTTGGGAGAAAATGGAAGAAACACGTTTTCAGCGCGCGATCCCCCGCTGACTGTTTTCAAAAAAATCAACGAAGATTTTCAACTCGGGCGTCATGGCAATTTCGGCACCAATGCGCGCCAAAGCTTCCGCCTTGGTAAGGCAGGAACGAAACATCAGACGGAACGCTTCCTTGATGTCACGAATGACTTCATCCGAAAAGCCCCGCCGGCGCATTCCCACAATATTGATGCCGATGGGTTTGGCCCGATCGCCCTGAGCAATAACGTAGGGGGCAATATCCTGGTTGATCATCGACCCGCCGCTGATCATGCAGTGGCACCCTACCCGGCTAAACTGGTGAACCGCACACAGGCCGCCCATAATCGCCCAGTCCTGAATTTCCACATGGCCGGCCATGGTCGCGCAGTTGGCAAATACGATGTTGTTGCCTATCCTGCAATCGTGTCCGATATGGGAATAGGACATGAAGAGATTGTTGTTCCCTATCCGGGTCACTCCTCCGCCGTTTTCCGTGCCGATATGAATGGTGGCGAATTCGCGGATCTGGTTCCCATCGCCAATAACCAGACGGGTCGGTTCACCACGGTATTTAAGATCCTGGGGAATGGCTCCAAGAGCGGCAAATTGAAAAACACGGTTGTTGCGTCCCAGGGTTGTCCGCCCTTCTATCACCGCATGGGGACCAACCGTAGTGCCTTCACCAATTTCCACATGTTCGCCAATAACAGCATATGGACCGATTTCAACATTCTGGGCAATCCGGGCACCGGAATGCACTATTGCGGTTTCATGAATCATGAACTGTTTCTCCTCTTTGTCACGTCTCCGCAGCTATACTGGCCTTGAGAAGCGCTTCCGCAACCAGCTCGTTTTCCACATAGGCCTTCCCGTTCATAAAGTAGATGGAACGGCGTCTTCCCGCAAGTTCCATCTCAAACCGCAGCACATCCCCCGGGCGGACAGGGCGGCGGAACCGCACCTTGTCGATCCCCCCGAAATAGGTATTCGCCGTTGGCGGAATCTTGTCCGATACAATCGCCAAAATCGCGCCCGCCTGGGCCATTCCCTCGACAATCAGCACCCCCGGCATAATTGGATTGCCAGGAAAATGGCCCTGGAAGAAAGGCTCGTTTATCGTCACATTCTTGATTGCGACAAGCCGCTTCCCCTCTTCCAGCTCCAGAACCCGATCGACCAGAAGAAAAGGAGAGCGGTGGCGAAGAACATTCATAATTTCCAGAATATCCATTTTCATTGCCGATCCTTTCCCATCTGTTCTTCAAGCATTTTTACTCTGTTTTGCAACTGTGAAAGGTCGTGACGCATTTCGGGCAAATGTCCAAAAGTCAGAGACGCCTTGAGCCACTGGCGATGAGGAATCACCGGCACACCGGAAAGCAGCTGGTTCGGCTTCAAATCGCCCCCAACTCCCCCCTTGGCGGCTATGGTCACATTGTCGCCAATCTTGAGGTGCCCGGCAATGCCGGTCTGGCCACCAAAAGTGCAGTGCCGCCCGATTTCCGTACTTCCGGAAACTCCCACCTGGGACACAATAATCGTATTTTCACCAATGACAACGTTATGGCCCACCTGCACAAGGTTGTCGATCTTTGTTCCCCGCCTGATCCGCGTTTCTCCCAATGTGGCGCGATCGATACAGGTGTTGGCGCCGATTTCCACATCATCCTCAATCACCACCACGCCTACCTGCGGAATCTTGAAATAGGCTTCACCGTCCGGAGCAAAACCAAAGCCGTCGCCGCCAATCACCGCTTTCGGCTGAATGATGACGTTGGCACCTATACGGCAATGTTCCCGCACGACAACGCCGGCATGCAGCAGGGAATTGTCGCCGATCTCCACACCCTCATAGAGAACCACATTCGGATACAGGATCACGCCGTCTCCTATCCGGACATGCTCACCGACAACACAGCCCGGATAAATCGTCACATCGTTGCCCAGCACCGCGCTTTGCGCAACAGAACTTCCCGCCATGACCCCCTTTGCCTGCGAGGGAGACAAGGTCAGAAAAGTGAGAATCTGGGCAAAAGCCAGATAGGGATTCTTGCAGACAATGGCCGCCGCGCAGGGAAATTCCACACCGGGTGGCAAAATAATGGCAGACGCGCGGCATTCCGGCACCAACTTGAGATACCTGGGATTGGAAAGAAACGCGATTTCTCCTTCTTCGGCCTTGTCGAGCGGAGCAACTGCCCGTATGTCCAGTTCCGGATCGCCTATCAGGTTTCCTCCCACCAATTCCGCCAATACTTCAAGCTTAGCCAAGATTTCCCCCTTTGTTGGATGCTTTTGCCACGCGTTTTTGAAAAAATTCTCTTTTAACGGCGTTTCTGATCATGCAGACGAATCAGCTGATCGGTCAAATCGATCTCCGGAGCGCCATAGACGATGGAACCCTCGCCACGCTCCATAATAAGCGTGTAATTCCCCTTTTTCCCCATATCTCTGACCAGCTCCAGCAACTCGCTTACAATGGTTCGCGTATAATCGTTGTCCTGCTGTTTGATGGCATCTTGGGCATCTTTCGTAAAACGCTGGAAATCCTTGATTTTCTGCTGATATCTCCGTTCCTTGTCGGTTCTTGCCGTATCGGAAAGCACACCGCCCCGTTTTTCCAGTTCGTCTTTCAGACCTTTCAGCTCGCGCTGACGAGAACTGAATTCCCTTTCATACCCCTCATATTTCCTCTTGATCTTGTCCTTGGCGTCTTTCCCTGCCCGGCACTGGTTAAGCGCCTTCTGCAAATCAACATAGGCAATTCTTGTTTCCGCCGCACCAACCCACGCCGGAGCAGACAGCACCGCCATGACCACCACTATGCTCCAAACCATCAATTTCCGTGCATTCATGCCTTTTCTTTCTCCTTCTTTGTTTATGAGCGACACTCTTAAAACATTCTGCCAATGGAAAAATCGACTTCCGAACGGCTTTCCCCGTCTTTCGGATCCAAATTGTAGCCCCACTCGATACGTAACGGCCCCATGGGACTCATCCAGCGAATACCCGTACCGACACTGTATCGCATATCACTGAAATACTCCTGGTCCTCGCTCCAGGAATTGCCCGTATCAAAAAACACCACACCTTTCATCTTGATGTCCTTGAGTAACGGGAAAATAAATTCAAAGTTGAAAAACGCTTCCTTGACTCCGCCAAGATAATCACCAGTTTCCGGATCCCGCGGCCCAACCTTGCGATAGTCAAAGCCACGAATACTGTACATCCCGCCCAGGAAAAACTTCTCGTCAATCGGAATGGGCTTGTTGTTGACTTCCTGAATATAGCCAATCTCACCATTGATGGAAAAAACGGTATCCCATTTGAACGGGAAGAAATGCCTGTGGGAAGCTATATACTTGACAAAATGCTCGGAGCCACCAATTCCGGCATACTCGATCGAAGCACTGCTCAAATATCCCGAAGAAGGATCGAGTTTATAATCACGGGTATCCCGGGTAAGAATGGCCGTAATGGAAGAAAGTGTGGAGCGGCCTTCCTGACTGCGAATATAGTAGGAAGCATCATCATCTACATCGGAGATTTTCTTCTTTTCATAACGATAGATAAAGGTAATGCGGTTGTCGCTATAAAAAGGAATGCCCAATTTGATATCGCCACCAATCGCGTCACGGGTAAAATCGTCCCATTCCCGCTCCGTTTTGTACAAGTCGAAGCCCAGCTGCATGTTCTTGTCCAGAAAATAGGGGTCCAGAAGACCGACACGGAACGTGTTGGATGAACCGCCTATACCGGCGGCGACAACCCCCTGGAGTCCCAATCCCAGGAAATTTTCCTGACTTGCCATTCCCTGGATAATAAAGCCGTCCATGGATGAATAGCCTACACCTGCCGAAATGCTTCCCGAAGGCTGCTCCTTGACGTCCACATCCACATCCAGCAAGGTAGGACTCTTCCCCTTGGAGGTATTGACACTTACCTCTTCGAAGAAACCGAGATTTTTAATCCGTTGCTGACTCTTCTTCAATCCGGAAGCGCTGTACAGATCTCCTTCCTTGAACCGCATCTCTCTCCGGATAACCTTGTCGCGCGTTTTGGTGTTTCCCCTGATACGAATGTGATCAAAATGAACCAGGCTCCCCTCTTCAACATCAAGATCGACGTTAACGGCACGTTCCGCTTTATTTACCAAGGTTTTGGGAGAAACATTGACAAAAGCATAACCTCTGTCCGCATAATAATCACTCAGAGCGGTAATGGATTCACGCATGTTTTTACGACTGAAAACATCACCATCCTTGACTTTCAACAGCTTGAGCAAGGTTTCCTTATCGGTAAGAAGATCTCCTGTTATGTCAATTTTTTCAATATGATATTGTTTTCCTTCTTCGATATCATATGTCAGGATCAATCCATCCCGATCCTTGGTAAGTTCGATCCTTGGATCGCTCACCACTACATCTATATAACCTCTGTTAAAATATTCGTCCGCTATCCGTTCACGATCGATACGGGCGGCTTCCTCACTGTACTTCGCGCCGTCAAACATCCACGAAATGAGAAATATTTTCTCTCCGCTTTCCATGGCCTTTTTCAGCTTGCGATCCGAAACAACCGTATTGCCATTGAAAACAATCTTCTCGATACGGTTTTTGGCTCCTTCCTTGATCTTGACATTCAAAATCGCTTCGTTGTTATTAACCAATTCGGTATCGGAAGAGATTTCAACAGCATAATATCCCTCCTTGTGGTACTTCCTGCGCAAATTCGCAATACCTTGCTCAATTCTCTGAGGATTCAAAAAATCGGGAGCGTTCACCGCCAAAGCGGTTTCCAAATCCGCTTTCTTAAGTTTTTTATTACCGGTTATCTCAACCTTGCGGACCACGGGATATTCCTTGACCGTATACGTCAATACCGAGACGCCACCTTCCTGGGAGACATCGGCGACTACATCACGAAAACGGCCAAGCTGATAGATGGCGCGGACATCCTCATCTATCATCGCCTCGGATACGGTCATACCGGCTTTGACTTTTACCGAATTCAGAATAGTGCCCACTTCCACACGATTGTTGCCACGAACGTTCACTTCTCCGATACGAAAACTTCTTTCGGCCAACACGCGAGAACAGTCAAGCACCATCCCCAACAGCAAAAAAGACAAATAGAAAAAAATCTTGTTTTTCATATGCATAAAAGGCCAGACTCCCCTTTGGACAAAAATTGTTTCAATATAAGGTAAAAGCCAGTCTCTGTAAACCGCTATCCGTCGATACGGCCGTCCTTCATAACAACCACCCGGTCCTGGCGGCGTGCCAACGCCGCATCGTGCGTCACTATCAGCATGGTGAAATCTCCTTCGCCATGCAGTTGATTCAGCAATTCAAACATCTCGTCCGAAGTACGGCTGTCCAAATTGCCGGTCGGTTCATCCGCAAGAAGAATGCGCGGCCGCATGACCAGCGCCCGGGCCACAGCCACACGCTGCTGCTCGCCACCCGACAATTCTCCCGGTTTGTGAAAAAGTCTCTGCCTCAATCCTACCTGTTCAAGCAACAGGGTAGCACGCTCTTTGGCCTGCTCCACCGGCCAGCGCGCTATCAATGCCGGAATCATCACATTTTCCAACGCGGAAAATTCCGGTAACAACTGATGAAACTGGAAAACAAAACCGATGGTTTTATTGCGAAAAGCATCCCTTTCAGCATTGTTTATCTGAAAGATATCCTTTCCATCAATGCGTACGGTTCCCGAGCTGGGATAGTCCAGGCCGCCAAGGATATGCATAAACGTTGTTTTGCCAGCTCCCGATGTCCCCATGATGGCAATACGCTCCCGCTCGCCGACAATCAGATCAATGCCCTTCAACACCTCTACCCGGCTCTGCCTGGTTTGAAAGACTTTGGTAAGATTTTGCACAGCTATCAGGCTCATTTGGTGCTCCCGGGGCCGTTTGCCAATCCATGGCCACACTCTTGAATCATATACGTCACAAAAATTCCCGCTTCTGTCTAAAATGTTTCAATCATAGCGCAATGCTTCCGAGGGCGCCATTTTTGCGGCACGCCATGCCGGATAAATTGTCGCCAGCAGGGAAATGGTCAGAGCCATAATAACAACGGCCATCACATCGCCGGTGTGAACAACCGATGGGAATTTCTCCATACCATAAACCGCCTGATCAAAGATCCGTAATCCCAGAACCCTTTCCAGCCATTTGATGATGGGATCCGCGTTGCGCGCCAGCACCACTCCCGCCACCGTGCCCAGCGATGTTCCCAAAACTCCCACAATGAGTCCTTCCAAAACAAAGATTTTCATGATGCTGCGCGCCGTCGCGCCCATGGAGCGCAAAACGGCAATGTCCTTGTTTTTCTCCATGACAATCATGATCAGTGTAATGGCGATATTGAAAGCCGCCACCAGCACAATAATGCCCAGCACGATAAAAAGCCCCAGTTTTTCCAACTTGATTGCCGAAAGAAACGAACCAAAAATATCCTGCCAGGATCGGACATTCAGAGGGGCCTTCAACTGGTTGCGCAGCTCCGCTGTCGCCATTTCGGTATGATTGAGCGAATCCAGCTCGACCTCCAGACCGGAGGCTCGTCCGTTAAAATCCAGCAGATTTTGCGCCGATTCCAGCGATATATATCCGAAATAGGCATCCAGCACACCACGCTGCTGACGAAAGACTCCCACCACCCGAAACGGTTTCATCTTGGGGATAACCCCAAAAGCCGTTACCGTGAATATGGGCGGAATAACGTGAATCGTGTCTCCTATTCCGACATCCAGTGCTGTCGCCGTAGGCATTCCAATAAGGATCCCGCCAACACCCTCTTTCTGGTTAAAAATCAAATCCCGGACATTTTGACCATCCAAAGTCAGCAGGGGCTGTGAAAAAATCTTGTTTTGTTCTTCAACGCCCTTGATATTCACAGCAGCAACATTACGCTTGGAAATCAGCATAACTTCCCGTGAAACAAATGGAGAAACCTGAACTATGGATGGAGAAGCAGCCTTCACTTTTTCCGTCAATTCAACATAATTTTCCAATCCACCATAGCGTTGAATCAGAATATGCGGAATATTGCCCAGAATTTGCTGACGAACACCATCATGGAAACCAGTCATAACCGCCAGAACAACAATGAGCGCCGCAACGCCCAAAGTCACTCCGGCAATGGAAATAAACGATATAACTGAAATGAAGGTCTGTTTACGTTTCGCACGCAAATAACGCAAACTGATAAACCATTCATATCCAAAAAATTTTTTCAACACAATAAATCTTCCTTTTTGTTCGACAAGAATCGGATACAAACGATCTATCCAAAACCAACACAACCTCTTTCACGCTTTGGTTTCATTCCGTAACTGCGGGAACAGAATAACATCACGAATGGATGGAGAATCTGTCAACAGCATGACCAAACGATCGATGCCAAGTCCTTCTCCACCTGTAGGCGGCAAACCGTATTCCAAAGCCCGGATATAATCTTCATCCATCTCATGAGCTTCTTCATCTCCGGCTTTCCTTGCGGCCAACTGCTGCAAGAAACGCTCTTTCTGATCGTCCGGATCGTTCAGTTCGGAAAAACCATTTGCCAGCTCCCGTCCCACAATAAACAGTTCAAAGCGATCCACCACATCGGGATTGTTGTCGTTTTTACGGGAAAGCGGTGAAATCTCCGTGGGATAGCCGGTCACGAAAGTCGGATTCCACAGATGGGGCTCCGCCACGGCATCAAAAAGCTCCGCAAGAACTTTGCCATGCGACATTTTTTCATCAAGGGAAACGCCTTTGCTTTTCGCAATGTTGCGAATTTTTACATCATCCTCCAAATCCTCGGGAGCAATGCCGCCGTATTCGCAGATGGCCTCCTTCATGGTCAAACGCCGCCATGGCCGGGAAAAATCAACGGCACGGCCATCATAGCATACCTGGTCACCACAAACCGCCTGAGCCACTTCACACAGCATCTCTTCGGTAAAAGTCATCAGATATTCATAATCGACATAGGCCTGATAGAATTCCATCATGGTGAATTCCGGATTATGCCGGATGGAGATCCCTTCATTGCGGAAATTCCGATTGATTTCAAAAACCCGCTCCAGCCCGCCAACCACCAGCCTCTTCAGATACAATTCGGGAGCAATGCGCAAATACAACTGCATTTTCAAGGTATTGTGATACGTAACAAAAGGCTTGGCCGTTGCGCCTCCAGCCAGGGGATGCATCATCGGCGTTTCCACTTCCAGAAAATCATGCCGCTCCATGAACGACCGGATCAAATTGATAATGCGGCTCCGTTTCTTGAAAATCTCCGCCACATCCTGATTGACAATCAGATCGACATAACGTTGACGATAACGTGTTTCAACATCCGTCAATCCATGCCATTTTTCCGGCAGGGGCGTAAATGATTTGGTCAACAGGCGCAAACTGCTGGCCCGAAGGGAAAGCTCGTTGGTTTTCGTACGGAAGGGCACACCACACACACCAACGATATCGCCTATATCAAGTTTGCGATACAGTGCAAAGTTGTCATCGCCGATCTGATTTTTCCCAATATAGATCTGAATTTTTCCCTTCCGATCCTTGAGCTGGATAAATGCGGCCTTGCCAAAGTCCCGGCGGGCCATGATCCGTCCCGCTATACGGTACTCGGTTGTGCACTGTTCCAACTGCTCTGCCGTTTCATTGCCATGAACGCGCGCAATATCTTCCGTGGTATGCGTCACCCGGAAATCATTGGCAAAAGGATTTATTCCTTCGGAACGCAGTTCAGCCGCCTTGACACGACGCCGGTTTGTCATCTCGGTACTTTCATCCATCTTCCAAATTCCTCGTTCTTATTTAAATTTGACTGGAAACGGCACTTTACTCAGCCGTCATTCGAATCATTATGTTTGCCCAACAGATATGCCTCGACAAAACCTTCCAGATCACCATCCAAAACCACATCGGCATTGCCAACCGCGTAACCGGTACGGTGATCCTTGACCATTTGAGAAGGTTGAAGCACATAGGAGCGGATCTGACTTCCCCAGGCGATTTCCTTTTTGCCGCTGGAAAGCCGTGCGGCTTCTTCCTCTTTCTTCTGCAATTCACGCTGATACAAAATCGCCCGCAACTGGCGCATGGCGGTCGCCTTGTTGCTGTGCTGGGAACGCTCGTTCTGGCAGGCGACAACCACCCCTGTCGGCAGATGGGTAATACGAACCGCCGAATCGGTCTTGTTGACATGCTGTCCCCCCGAACCAGTGGAACGATAGGTATCTATCCGCAAGTCCTTTTCATTGATTTCCACGGTTACATCATCGGGAAGCTCGGGGAACAGAAAGACCGATGCAAAGGAAGTATGGCGACGGGCATTGGAATCATACGGGGAAATGCGCACCAGCCGGTGAATGCCATTCTCGGAACGCAACCAGCCATATGCATAATCGCCTTCAATATTCACGGTCACATTTTTGATGCCGGCCTCTTCACCGTCCAGACAGTCCGTTATCCTGGTTTCAAAACCTTTCTTTTCGCAAAAACGAAGATACATGCGCAGCAACATCTCCGCCCAATCCTGAGCTTCCGTACCTCCGGCACCGGCATTGATACTCAGAATGGCGTTATTGGCATCATATTCCCCAGAAAACATCCGGGCAAATTCCAGTTTTCCCAATGTCGTGTCAACTTGGCCCAGGAGTTCACGGAATTCTTCCAGAGCGGCATCATCGTCATCTTCTTTCAGAAGTTCCTTCATCACTTTCAGATCTTCCACATGACCCGCCATGCTCTGCCATGTTTCCACCGTTTTCTGCAGAAGATTACGCTCTCTGGTCAGGGTCTGCGCATGATCGGCATTATCCCAGAACTCCGCCTTGCTGCATTCTGCATCAATCTCGGCGATTCGTTCACTTTTGCCCTCTATGTCAAAGACACCTCCGTAAATCTTCCAGACGCCGCGTTACATTTTCCAACCTGTCGCTGTCTTCTTTTACCATCATAAGAAATCTCCTCAAGATAAGATAAAATGATTCGGGAACCGATTGATACCACCAACACGTTACCAATATTGAATTTCCACGACAATACCCATAAAAAAAGCGAGCCAGTAACGACCCGCCTTTCTTATGGAAAAGCAGTTGACATAAAAATTCCTCTGTCCGCCTCTGCCTCTACTCCATTAAAAGTCTTTCGAATTCCGGCACACGAATCGGACGGCCATGTTCTCCCACCGCCGTGCCGATAACCACTCCGTCAAGAATCCGAAGGTTGTCGGATGAACGAAATATATCCTGATGAAACGCGATCCGCAACCGGGAAAAACGCCGCAGGTTCACGCCCACCCAGAACCGCTCCCCGCTTGTCAGCGGATGACGGTAATTCAGTTCGACACGTGTGACCACCATATTGATTTTCCGACGGGACATCTCAACGACATCCATCCCCATGGTCCTCAAAAACGAGTTCCGGGCATGTTCCAGATAATGCTGGTAATTGGCGTTGTTGACGATTCCCTGAAAATCGCATTCGTAATCCCGTACCTGCAAGTCCAGCGTAAAAACATAATCGGATCTTTCCACCGCTCATTCTCTCCTCTCGTCCTTTTCCATGCGCCAAAAAAACGGCAAGTTTTTCCACGGCGCTGCTCTTCCCGAGTCTCCCAAAAACTTTTTAGATTGGAATTGCCCGACTGTCTTTGTTATAAGTATAGATTGGCTGTCAACAGACCAGCCAATATTTTTGTTATCAAACGTTTTAATACCGTTCTTTTCAGGTTTTATGATCAGGTTGGGAGGAAGTCAAAAGATGAAGATGCCAGGAAAAATCGAAACCAGAGCCAGCATGATAGCCAAGGACATTCTGAAGGAAACCGACAACGATTGGCTTGCCACCGCGTTGCGGATGTTTGCCATGGCGAAGGACGACCAGACGCTGCTGCGTGACATCGTCGATCCCATTATCGGCAATAAAATTTACGAGGAACTGGAATATATCGCCCCCATCAACTTCAATGGCAAGTCGCTTTTGACCTGCCCCCTCTCCACCAGCGAATATATCCTGCTGCGCGACGCCGGCAAGGCGGATTTGGACAAGGAAATCGCCTATATCGAAGAAAACCTGCAAAAGGTTCTGGAACGCGCCGCCTGGTTCCATCATGTATCGCAACAGCTGGGAGAGCAGGAAAAGGTCCGTGACCACTTTACGGTGCAAACGCTTGGAGAAACCCGCAAGGACTTTGAACAGAACTGGGACAGGGAAGTCCGTTTCTTTATCTCCAACCCCTACGAGCCCATCAAGAAACTGGCGCTGGAAGCGATTCAGAAGAGCGGAGGCGACTGGATGATGGCCCTGCAGATGCTCACCAACCGTGTCCTGGAAGACCCGCAGGCGCTTTACTATCTGACCGCGCCAGAGTTCTTCTCGCCGCTGTGGCAAATTCTGGGAAGCGTTTCGGAGCATAACCTCAACATGGCGCCGCCGATGAATACGCCGTTAAGTTCCGGCTGGATCTTTGGCGACTCCACTCCCGCTGAGTTGAAGCAGGAAATCATCAACTGGGAAAAGAAGGGAAAATCCCTGTTGCGCAAGTTGCGTTGGCTCAACATGATCCGCGAAGCGGTTGGCGAAACGGAAAAAGTTTACCGCCTCCTCAGCGAGCCCCATATCAAAAAATTCTGGAACGACGCCTATCTGTCGGTTCGTTAAAATTCGGGGAAAAGGCTTTTTCAAGGGGAGCTTTTTGCTCCCTTTATTTGTTTGAGGCGAAGATACTTAAAGAACATTACCCATGAAATCCGATTCCTTCTGGAAAAGATTGCTGTCCAACCGCATGGCCATGCTGGGAGCCCTGATTGTGGTGGCAATGTTTCTGCTGGCCATCGGGGCGCCGTGTTCCGGTTGGGATCCGGAAGCCATTGACATCAGCGCGGCCCTGTTGCCGCCTTCCCGTCTGCATTTCATGGGGACCGACGATCTTGGGCGCGACGTACTGACGCGTATCCTGTTCGGTGCGCGTATCTCGCTTCTGGTGGGCTTTGTATCGGTTGGCATAGCGACGCTTATCGGCATCATCCTGGGAGCGATTGCCGGCTATTACGGCTCCTGGGTGGATACGCTGATCATGCGCCTTGTGGACATCATGCTCTGCTTTCCCACGTTTTTTCTGATTCTGGCGGTCATCGCGTTTCTGGACCCCTCCATCTGGAACATCATGATCGTGATAGGGCTGACCGGATGGATGGGCGGAACCCGACTGGTACGGGCCGAGTTTCTGTCCTTGAGGGAGCGGGATTTTGTCCTCGCGGCGCGTGCGCTGGGCGCAAGAGACATGCGGGTGATCTTCCGGCACATTCTTCCCAACGCGCTTTCGCCGGTGCTGGTTTCGGCGACGTTGGGGGTCGCAGGCGCCATCCTGACCGAAAGCGCGCTGTCGTTCCTGGGCATCGGCGTGCAGCCCCCCACACCGTCGTGGGGCAACATGCTCATCGCCGGAAAACAGGCATTGGGTTCCGCCTGGTGGTTGTCGGCCTTTCCCGGCTTGGCCATTCTGATCACGGTGCTGGGCTACAATCTCCTGGGTGAAGGCATCCGGGATGCCCTCGATCCCCGTCAATAGCCAAACATCAGGAGATCGCCGTCATGCCAGAGCTTCCGGAAGTGGAAACCATCCGTTTGGGTCTTGAACCGCTGATCACCGGCAAAACCGTCCAGCGGATCATCACCCGCACTCCCAAACTGCGCGCGCCGTTGGAGCCACGCAAGCTGAACCGTCTCCAGGGGGAAACGCTCGCCAGCATTGAACGGCGGGGCAAATATCTGCTATTTGCCTTTTCCACCAACTGGTTGCTGGTTCATCTGGGGATGTCGGGGGCGCTTGTCTATCTGCCGCAGGCCACCCCCCATCAGCTCCACGATCACGTGGATATCTGTTTTACCGACGGTTCGCTTTTGCGCCTGCACGACCCGCGACGTTTTGGGCTCATGCTTTTTTTCGCCCAGGATCCGCTGACATCTCCGTTGCTGGCCCACTGCGGGCCGGAACCCTTTTCCGCCCAAATGAGCGGCAACTATCTGTTTCAGGCGGCCCGAAACCGTCAGGCGGCCATCAAGAATTTTCTGCTTGATCAGAAAGTGATCGCCGGTCTCGGCAACATCTATGTCAACGAGGCGCTTTTTCTTGCCGGCATTCATCCGGAACGCGCCGCCGGCCGAATCGGCATGGAACAGTACGAGGCACTGGCCGCCAGTATCCGGACAGTGCTCCGGCATGCTCTGGAGGCGGGAGGAACCACTCTGCGCGAGTATCGTAACGCCGAGGGAAAACCCGGTTATTTCGCCGTGCAACTGCGGGTCTATGGCCGGGCCGGGCAACCCTGCCCGCAATGTGGGACCAAAATCCAGGTAAACCGGACAGGGCAACGATCGACCTTTTTCTGCCGCCACTGTCAAAAATGAATCACCCAACCTTTGCCTTTTTGAAGGAGAGAAGTTCAAAAATGAGATGGTTTTCGTTGTTGTTGGCAAGCTCCGTACTCATATGCATGAGCGGTTGCTCCCTTTTCACATACAACCTCCCGCAACAGATTCCGTCCGCCCCGCCGGCCAGGGATTTGTCCCTTGAATCGGGACCGCTCAAGGCCGATCTGGTTGTCGTCTACAAATCAAAACGGCTGATGGAACTCCGCAAAAGAGGAAAAACCATCCGGGAATACCGGATTTCCCTGGGGAAAAATCCCGAAGGGCCCAAGCTTATGAAGGGCGACAAAAAAACCCCCGAAGGGCTCTACGTGCTTGACTGGCGCAACGGGCAATCCTATTACCACCGTTCCATCCACATCTCCTATCCCAACGCGATCGACATGCTCAGGGCGCAGGAAATGGGCGTAAATCCCGGCAACATGATCATGATTCACGGCATTCCGCCCAGTTACAACCATGCCGCCAATATCCTCAAGCACAGGGACTGGACCAGCGGCTGCATAGCCGTCAACAACAACGAGATCGATGAAATCTGGGATCTGGTGAATGACGGCACAATGATCTATATCAAACCTTGAAAACACGTTTTCCAAGGTTGCAGAAAACGAAAGAAACATTCCCAAAACACTTTAAAAAGGAGAAAAACAATGAAAGCGTTTGAAATTTACCGCAACGGCAAACTGGTTGCCACCGCCGGGATGGAAGAGGCGGGCGTTCTTTCGGTAGCGGCGGTACGCGGCCGTCACGCGATGGCCAACTTCCCGGAGGATTACCAGAAAAAAATCAAGGAAGCCGGTGATCTGGAAAATTTTGAGAAGGAAAATTTCGTCCTTGCGGTTGAAGCGGTCCTGGAAGGCATGGAAACCAAAAACCAGCGTACCTGGCACCGCAGCCGGCTGGAAGTTGGCGATGAAATTACCCTGAAGATCGTGGAAACGGACACTGTGGACGAAGCAAAAATTTCCACAAAAATTTCCCACACCGCTGTTTTTTAAAAAACGCATCCAAAGGAAGAAAAAAGGCTCCCCGCTCCAGGGGGAGCCTTTTTTGATGGAGGATATCTGTCTTGAAAGCGGCTGGAATCTTTCAGATTTGAGCAACGGCTCGAACAGAGGTTCTTCTCTCCTCATCCATCGTGGTTCAAACGTTTTTGCGCAAGCAATCCCGCCAGAATCAGCGCGACACCCACAAGGGTCGAGCGCTGGATCGCCTCGCCCACCGCGCAGTGAATCAGCACCAAAGACAGCGGAGGCGACAGAAAAATCAGACCGCTTATCTGGGAAACCCGCTCGGCATACTTCAGGGCGAACAACCACAGCACAAAGGGCACGCTCATCTCGAACAGGCCAACATAGGAGGCTCCAAGCAAGCCTCTCCAGTCCGGAACCCTCCAATCCGCGAAAAGCGGGAAAAAGACCAGCGTAAAGACCAGTCCGCATAAAAAGCTCTGAAACAGCGCCATGACCGGCGGACGTTGATCCCGTACGCCGCAGATCCAGTAGAGCGACCAGATCACCGTGCTCAAAAGCGCAAGCGCCACTCCGGGAACGCTGGTAAAATTCAGGGCGGAAAAACTGCCGCCGGTAGCGATAATCACGACCCCGGTATACCCCAGCAACATGCCGATCAAATCGCCGGCCGTCACACGGCGTCCCAGAAGCGGGACCGACAGCAGCGCCAGCATCAGCGCCCAGGTGTAGTTGATCGGCTGCGCCTGCTGGGCCGGCAACAGATCGTAGACCTTGAACAGAACCAGATAGTACAAAAAGGGATTGAGGAATCCGGTCAACACGGAAAAACGCCAGTCGGACGCCGAAGACTGCCGAATCTCGCGCCAGCCCCCGGTCACCGTCACTATCACGGCCAATGACAAAGTCGCCACCACTGCAGACCACAGCAGCAATTCCGCGGGCGACAGATGGCGCAGGGCCAACTTGAACGCCGAAGCCACTGTCGACCAGAGCAACACCGTTGCCAAAGCGTATCCATAAGCCTTGCCCTGTGTTGTCTTGAACATCGTTTCCTTCTCCCATTCATGAAAAAGACGCCTTCCGTCCGGAAAAGGTTGAGAAAGCGCCTTTTTTACATTGTCAATCCGCGTTTCTCTGTAGTATTACCTAAAAAAGTTCAAAAGTTAAAAGGATTTGCCCCAAAAGAGTCTTGAAAATCATCAACGTCGCACATTCAAAGGGACATCAAGGAACTCAAAAAATATCCCATACACATCCACAGAGGCTGTTCATCATGAAAAAATTGGTTTCGGCATGCATCTTCATTCTGGCCATGGCCATGACCGGAAATGCAATCTCGTTTGCGGCTTCTTCCCAAGCCTCCAAAACAGTGAAAACCGTCCCGGCAAAGGCTCCTTCGGGCAAAATTACCCCGGTAAAAACAAAGGCTCAGACTGCCCTCAAACCCGTACAGAACAAGGCAACGCCTGTCTCTCCAGCCAGGGCGGCCCTAAAAGCTCCCCAGGTTCCCCAAAACACCGCAATCACAGGTAAACCAGGAAGCGCCAGGGCAAACGCCAAAACCGCATCTGTAAAAACCGCCCCCGTCAACAAACGGGATCCGGTCCCCGCAAAGAAAAAGGCGTTCGCGCCTCAAACCGCCAAAACCATAAAATCTGCGCACAGGCATGTCAAACGCCCGGCGCCCGTGATGACGGAACCTCCACCTCCGCCAGATTACATCTATCAGGCCTATGCCGTCGCCGATGCTGCGACCGGAGCCATTCTGGAGGGCGAAAATATCGACATGCAGTGGCCGCCGGCCAGTGTGACCAAGATCATGTTTTCCTGCATCATTCTGGAGAAAGTGTACCGGGGCGAACTGCGCCTCAACGAACGGGTGTATGTCTCGAAAACGGCGGCGGGAATTGGAGGCACCCAAGTCTATCTGAAAGCGGGGGAATCTTTCACGCTGGAGGAGATGATGCGAGCCGTCATGATTCAATCCGCCAACGACGCCGCGCACGCCGTGGCCGAGCATGTGGCGGGCAGCGCCGATGCTTTTGTACGCCTGATGAACCGCAAGGCGGCTCAGCTCGGTATGACAGGCACCGTGTTTGGCTGCGTGCATGGTCTGCCGCCAGTGGATGGCAGGCGGGAGAATTTGACCACCTGCCGGGATCTGATCCGGCTTGCGCGGGAAGCGCTCCGTTATCCCAAATTACGGGAGTGGACTTCCGTTTCCCGCAGTACCTTCCGCCGGGGCACTACCCACATTCACAGCAAAAACAAACTGCTGGAAACCATGCCGGGTATTGTGGACGGCCTCAAAACCGGTTTCTATCGCAAGGCGGGATATAATATCGTTGCCACCGGCCGCTACGGTGGAAAGCGAATTCTGGTCGTTGTCCTGGGCAGTCCGACCGGCCCCATCCGCAACGAGTTTGCCCAAAGAAAACTCTGTCAGTATCTGGGCATTCATCAGGAATTGTAAGCCTTCCTTTTTCCTGAAAAACAAAAACGGCCGGGAAGAACCCTTTTTCAAAGAGGGCTTCTCCCGGCCGTCAGCTTCTTTTGCCTGGCAAATTACATAATCCGCTGCAGCGTCACATCAAAGAACAGTTTTTTGCCAGCCATGGGATGGTTGGTATCCACCCGGATTATTTCATCTGTCACCGTCAGCAGCTTCGCCAGACCAATCTGGCCGTCCGGCTGCATCCATTCAATGAACGAACCCTCTTTCAGCTCCATGTCTTCCGGAAGATCCGCGCGTTTGAGTTCCACCACCAGATCGTCACGATAGGCGCCATAACCCTCCTCCGGCGACACCTCAATGGTTTTGGTCATGTCCGGTTCCATCCCTATCACACCGCTTTCAAAGGCGGGGATCACCTGATTGCGGCCGATGATAAATTCCAGAGGCTTGCCGTGATCGTCGGAGCTGTCAAATACCGAGCCGTCCTCATAGCGCCCGATATAACGCACCCGCACCGTATCTCCAAGTTTTGCCTGTGCCATTCTCCTCTCCTTTTCCTTGCTTTCTCATTTGCCGTTTTTTTCCATGTGCTTTTCCCGGCAAGATAATTCCTGAAAAACCGTTTTCAAGAGCTGATCCGGATGCCGAGCTGCTCCGCGCCCCAGGCTCCCAGATCCGGCCAACGCCCCAAAATATCGGTAGCGCCTTCAAATTCGTCCGCCACTTCGTTGATGCCGGCGAAATCCACGCCGGATCCGCGCGCGGCCGCCAGATCACCGCGGCCATCGGCGAGAAAGAGGCAATCCGCGGCGGACAAACCGCACTCGTCGAGCATCCGCGCCAGCGACTGCGTCTTGGGCCAGTCGCCACCACCACGGACGATATCCAGCAGAGTATCCAGACCGCGTCTTTTCAGCACTTCGGCAAGCTGGGCCGGCGGCGTGTTGGAAAGCGCCGCCCGCACCTTCCCCGCCCTGCCCAGATGCTCAAGCACCTCGCGGCAGCCGCGCCCCAGAGGCGCCATCAACATGCTGTCACGCGAGAGTTCCTTGAAACGCTCCCAGCGCAGTTCGAACTCCCCTTCCTGAAACGGGCGTCCGATCACTTCCTCCTGGACACGGCGGATCTTGGTGCCTCGATCGAGGCCGCTCATGACGGCGTACAGATCGACGATCCGTTGCTGTACGGCTTCATCGGCGGTAAAGGCCGCCGCCAGGGCGCGCGCGTTTCCCTCGTTGGAGAGAAAGAGCACGCCGTTGACGTCAAAAATGAAAACACGGTAACGGGATATATCCATTGCGGCTCATCCCCAAAGGTCAAAACTGTGGATCCGGCAGCTGGAAGGTGTTGCATGCCCCCAGGTTACCACTACCGCTGCGGTAGCCCTGATAAAACCAGCTCATCCGCTGTTCCGAGGTACCGTGCGTAAAGGTATCCGGCCGTACCCGGCCCTGCAACTGTCCCTGAATGCGGTCATCACCCACAACATTTGCCACCTTGATTGCATTCTCGATATCTCCGATCTCCAACAGTCCCGGGGACGATTTCTCGGCATCGTGCGCCCAGACTCCGGCCAGGCAATCCGCCTGCAGCTCGAAACGCACCTGCCGTTGGTTGAAGGAGCGGGCGTCCATCTGCTGACGCCACTTGTTCAAAGCGTCGCTAATTCCCATAAGAGTCTGGATATGGTGCCCAAACTCGTGAGCAACAATATAGGCCAACGCAAAATCCCCCGCCTTCTTGAAGCTCACGTTCGACCTCAGCTGCTGTTCCATTTTTCCCAGGTAGTTCAAATCAAGATAGAGTTTCTGATCTCCAGGACAGTAGAAGGGGCCCATCGCTGCGCTGGCCATGCCGCAGGCGGAAGCCACCTGACCGCTGTACAGCACCAACTGCGGATTGCGATAGGGCTTGCCCTGTGCCGCATATACCCGTCCCCAGACATCCTCGTTGGAAGCCACCACCACCTTGACAAAGCTGGCCAGTTTCTGTTCCTCCGGTGACGGCCGGTATTCGGCGCTCTGCGTGGAAGAAGGCGTTGGTCCCGCCTGATTTAAAACCACCCTGGGGTCGCCCCCCATAAAGTAGATGAGGGCCGCCAACAGCAAGGTTCCGATTCCACCACCCACAACCATGCGTGACGACATGCCCCGCCGATCCTCGACATTCGTGCTCTCTCTTCGCCCTTCCCAACGCATACCTCAATCTCCTTGTTTTTTTGTGTGGATAAAAACAACTCTTTCCCAATGGAAAATCCGTTTGGGGCACTTCCCCGGACCGTTTCTAGTCCCACAGGCAGTCCGGCCGTTTGCCCTCAAAAATGACGGCATAGCGTTCGGCAAGAAATTCCCGGGTGGCCTGCGCCATCGGCAGCTTCTCCAATTCTTCCGGTGCAAACCAGCGGGCTTCGCCGGCGTCGTCCCCGCCACGCGGAACAGCATTATCATCCGCCAGTTCCGCCAAAAAATCGACAATCACGTAATGAAACCGTACCCTGCCTTCATCGTCCCGATCAATAATTTCAAAGGTCTTCAGCACCAAAGTGGCGCGCGTTCTCAGGCCGGTTTCCTCCAGCAATTCGCGCTCCGCAGCCTGCCGCAGAGTTTCGCCCAATTCCACGGCGCCGCCGGGAATCGCCCACAAACCGCAGGAAGGCGCCTTGGCGCGGCGGATCAACAGTACCCGTCCCTTATGCACCACCACGCCTCCTACCGCAACCCGCGGTATCGCGGGATATTTTCTGTTCTCACCCGTCTCCATTGCTCTTCTCTCCATGCCCAAGCTTTTCCCGCGTCAGTTCCAGCCTTTTCAGATGGCGGTAGAATGTCGCGCGATGCATGCCCAAAAGACGGGCCGCCTGCGAAATATTGCCGCCGGCCTCCTCGTAGGCCCTCCGCAGGCGCTCCGCATTTGGCACCATAGCGGAACCAACGGGAAAAGAGGTTCCCGATGCGGCGGAAAGCAGGGGCCGCGCCGGAGGACCGGCGAGAATCGTTGCCGGTGTCTCAATCGGCCTGCGAAGGCTCAAGGCATGACGTTCATGCGCCCATTCCCTGAAGGAACGCAGCCCCACGATCTCTCCGGAAGATTCCACCAGCACCCGTTCCAGCAGATTGCGCAACTCCCTGATATTGCCCGGCCAGAGGTAGGAACGCAGGAACTTGATCGCCTCCGGCGTCAGGCGCCGTACCTGCCGGTGATACTTGCGGTTGAGCGCCGCAAGAAAAAAATCCACCAGAAAGGGCAGATCCTCCAGCCGCTCCCGCAAAGGTGGCAGGTGGATGCGCAAAACCGCCAGGCGGTGATAGAGATCGGCCCGGAACTGCCCCGCAGCCACCGCCTGTTCCAGTTCGACATTGGTGGCGCAGACGATCCGCACATCCACCGGAATGACGCGCTCCCCGCCAACCCTCTCAATAACACGGTTTTCCAGAACCCGCAAAAGCTTGACCTGAACGGCCGGTGCCATATCGCCCACCTCGTCCAAAAAAAGCGTGCCGCCATTGGCACGCTCGAAACAGCCGCGATGGGTTGTCAAGGCGCCGGTAAAAGCGCCCTTTTCATGGCCGAACAGTTCCGATTCCAAAAGTTCGCGGGAAAGGGCCGAACAGTTGAGCGCCACGTACGGCGCCGCGGCGCGCGGACTGACCTCGTGCAGGGCCCGGGCCGCCAGCTCCTTGCCGGTGCCGGTTTCACCGGTAATAACCACCGAAGCATCCGATGGACCGTAGAGCTCTATTTTACGGAAAACCGCAAGCATTGCCGGGCTGACGCCGACCATGCCGTGAAAAACCGAAGGCCTCAGCCGTTCTGCGGCGGCAGCTTCACGAAAAAAGAAGTGGATTTCCGCTCTCTGCCCCGATGACGGCACCCGCCGCACTTCGACGTTGACCACCGCCTTCCCCAGCCGCACCGGCACACTGTCAAGATCCGCCCCGCGCGCCATCACCTCGTCGGCCAGATCAAAAAGCGGCGGCCGGGTTTCCACCAGCAGATCGGCCTCGGTCTCCTCCTCGCCTGTCCCCAGAAGCGTCTCCAAACGGGGAGAAACCGTTCCGATCCGCCAGGCGTTGCCGTCAAACCACAGCGTGAGATCCGGCACCCGCGCCGGCAGGTTGTCCGCACCAACGATTTCGATGGCCGCTCCGGATGGTTTCGTCAGGGACCTTTCCGGAGCGTTTCGGCAAACGTCCAGGGCCATGCCGCCTACATCTTCTTCAACTTGTTTTCAACACTGTCGATCTTGTCCTGAATGCTCTGTTCCTTGTCCACCCGGGTACCACACTTGATAATCGTGGAGATGCGCGGAGCGCCCATTGCATGCACCACCTCATGGCACTTCTTCACCGCTGCGAAAACATCATCCCACTCGCCCTCGATATTGGTGCCATAGCCGTGCAGCTGGGCGTTCA